>DAOSBX010000014.1 GCA_035361075.1 Candidatus Hydrogenedens sp.
ATTTATCATGTGTTTAATGACTCTCCAAAATTTTTGAGATACTTTTTTTGTATTCATATATACTTCCCTTTTATTAGTTTAAAAATTATTAGTTTAAAAAAATACACAACTTCAACGTAAAATATACACTAAAAAACATATAAACATCAAACAAAAATTAGGGTTATTATAAAGCAGAGCCACCACAGGGAAAAAGGAAGAAACATAATAACAAAAAAGGAATAGGGAAAAAGTAAAGGGAAAATCTTACTATCTGAATTCTTTGTTATATGATGAATTGTAAAAAGGAGAAGATGGTCTCGAAGATTTTCTATAGATGGATGTTTTGAATAATTCGGATAAGACGCTACGGAAATACTTCTATTTCATTGACGAAGTATGATTATAAAACGGGGAAAATAGGTAGTAGGTTATGAGGTGGAGTGAAGATAGGTATGGATTAATTTAAATGAAGAGCAACACAATGTAAAGCTGTTTTAGTGTTGCTTAATTGTAAAGTTGGTTATTTGAAGGTTTAATGTAAGGAAGACATTTAGAGTTGTAGATATATGGGTTTATTGATAATGGTTTTTGATGGCTTTATTAGTCGAGAGCATTTTTGAGGTCGGAGAGAAGGTCGTTAATGTCTTCAATGCCGATACTGAGACGGACAAGGGTTGGTATAACTCCTAATTTTTGTTTTTTCTCTTCGGATAAACCCGCATGGGTCATGTAATAAGGAACACAAAACAAGGATTCAACAGCTCCTAAACTTTCTGCAAGGGTAAATATTTTTACCCGCTGGTAGAAGTTCTCCAGTGTTTTCATATCTTTCAGTTCGATAGTTATCATTCCACCGAAGCGGAGCATTTGTTTTTGGGCAATATCCAAAATGGGTGGTTTTTCCAGTCCAGGATAGTAAACCTTTTTGATTTTAGGATGATGAATGAGATATTGAACAATTTTTTCTGCATTATCGCAATGGCGTTCCATTCGCACATGTAAGGTTTTTATCCCTCGCATTAGAAGATAACAATCAAATGGAGAAGGAACGGCTCCGATACTGTTTTGAATAAACTGAATTGGCTTTATATCTTCAAGATTTTTAACCGTAACAGCACCACCAAGCACATCCGAATGCCCTCCTAAATATTTTGTGCTACTATGAACCACATAATCCGCCCCTAAAAGCAAAGGCTTTTGTAGATAGGGTGTAGCAAAAGTATTATCCACCGCAAGTTTAAGGCCCTCTTTATGCGCTATATTAGCAATGGAATTTATATCTACAATGTTTAATAAAGGGTTGGTTGGAGATTCTATCCATACAAGTCGAGGATTTTTTAATTTCTGAATAGCCTGCTCAAAAGATGACGGGTGATTATCCTCCGCATAAACAACCTCAATACCCCATTGCGAATATATCTTATCCAATAAGCGGACTGTCCCTCCATATAGGTCATGTCCCGCTACAATACCATCGCCTGGAGATAGTGTCTGTATTATTGCGGATATTGCAGAGACACCGGAAGCGAAACATGCAGTTGCGGAACCCTCTTCGAGTTGAGTAATACATTCTTCTAAACTTTTCCGTGTCGGATTTAGTGTGCGTGTATATTCAAATCCTTTATGTTTGCCGGGAGCATCTTGTTGAAAAGTTGTAGCAAGATGAATAGGAGTAACTACTGCTCCAGTTAAGGGGTCGGGCTCCTGTCCAGCATGAATAGCTCGAGTTGCAAATTGCATTATCTTATTCCTTTCCCTGTATGTATTTACCTTGTTTACTTCCGTAATTCATAAAAGTATATCAAATCAGTTCGGGTTATAATCCCTATGAGACGATTATTCTGTCGGATAACAACCGCTGGGTTGCCAGCTAAAAGAAGACGATATACTTCTTCTGTCTTTGTATCCGCATCAAGTACGGGTAAAGGGCGAGCCATTACCTCAGAAAGCGGGGTCGTAGATGGTTTTCCCTGGTGTAAAGCATGCATGATAGTAATCTCTTCAACCGAACCCACAACCTCTTCTCCTTCAACAATAGGTATCTGGGATATTCCCTTTTCACGGAATAATTGTATCGCAGTTTCCAGGTTTTGCTCTTTATTCAAAGTCCAGATATGCCCTTCCCTCCCAATGATTTCAAGGACTTTACCAATATGTGTTTGGTCAGGGGATATATCCGTAAAGCCATTTTTGAACATCCATTCATCATCATACGCTTTACTCAAATAATTTCTACCCGTATCAGGACACATAATAACAATTAAGTCATTATCCGAACAACGCTGAGCATATTTTAATCCTGCATAGATTGCTGTTCCACTGGAACCTCCCAACATAATTCCCTCTTCTCGTGCTAACCTACGAACTGTGTGAAACGATTCCGCATCACTAACACGAATCCATTCATCCACAACATGTGCGTTCAAAGTATGGGGAACGAAATCTTCACCAATTCCCTCTACTTTCCATGATTTAGGGGAATCACCACTTAGTACAGAACCTTCAATATCTGCACCAATAACTTGGACCTTAGAATTTTTTTCCTTTAAGTATTTTCCTACACCACTAATGGTTCCACCTGTGCCCGCACCTGCCACAAAAGCTGTGATTCTCCCTTCTGTTTGTTTCCATATTTCAGGGCCGGTGGTTTTATAATGCATCTCGGGATTGGCTAAATTCTGGAACTGATTAGGTCTCCATGCACCGGGTATTTCACGAGATAAACGGTCCGCAACACCATTATAACTTTGAGGTGAGTCCGGTGGAACATTGGTTGGAGTAATTACTACCTCCGCACCATAAGCACGCAGAAGACGAACCTTATCCGAACTCATCTTATCAGGCATAACACAGATACACCGATACCCTTTCACGCTTGCCACCAGAGCCAGTCCTAAACCGGTATTCCCTGCGGTTGCTTCAATAATTGTGCCCCCTGGCTTGAGCAATCCCTTTTCCTCCGCATCTTTTATCATAGCCAGAGCAATACGGTCTTTTACACTCCCTCCAGGATTAAAATATTCCAACTTCAAGTAAATCTTCGGTTTTAAATCATTATTAATCTTATTCAAACGAACTAAAGGCGTATTTCCAACCGCTTCAAGAATGTCATTATATGCAGGACGAAAAGATAAAGCCATAACCAATCTCCTTAAATGTATTTACTTTTATAGATAAACAAAAAACAAAAAAATATTTATTTTTATTTCGTTGGAAAGGAAAGTAAAAATTTGTCATTTATTCGCAATATTTTTACTACATATAAAATAAATGCAATGAAAATGAATACTTTTTTTTGATATTATAGATTTTCAATTGTTCTATAACTCATCGAAAAGAAAGGGTGTTTTTATGTCAAAAGTAATAGTTACAGGTGGAGCAGGGTTTATTGGCTCGCATGTGGTAGATATATTAATTGAAAATCAGCATAAAGTGCTTATTATTGATAACTTGAGTTCAGGAAAAAGACAGAATTTAAATCCGAAAGCAGATTTCGTTGAAATGGATATTTGTTCAGAACAGATAGATACCATATTTCGTGATTTTCGCCCAGAGTTTGTGGCTCATTTAGCAGCACAAATTGATGTGCGAAAAAGTGTAACAGACCCGATATTTGATGCAAAAGTAAATATATTAGGTGGAATTAATCTATTAAATAGTGCTGTGAAATATGGTGTAAAAAAATTGATCTTTTCCTCCACGGGTGGTGCCATATATGGTGAAACGGATGTTTTGCCTGTTCCAGAGACATATCTTCCCAAACCCATGTCCCCCTATGGAACAAGCAAATTAGCCTTTGAACATTATTTAGGCTTATATCAACGACTTCATGGGTTGAAATACCTCATATTACGATTACCCAATGTTTATGGGCCTCGTCAGAGTCCTGAAGGCGAAGCTGGCGTATGTTCTATACTCACAGGACTAATGCTCAAAGGTAACAAGCCTGTTCTATATGGATACGGAACCCCTCAACGCGACTATGTCTTTGTGAAGGATATTGCACGAGCATTTTTATACGGACTGGAAAAAGGTGAAAATGAAACTGTAAATTTAGGTTCCGCCAGGGGAACAACTGTTCGCGAAATTTTTGATATTATTGCGAATACTGTGGGCTACCACGAAGAACCCCAATTAGCCCCATTGCGTCCTGGTGAAGTCCAAACTATCTACATAACAGGCAATAAAGCCCGAGAGATTCTTGACTGGAGTCCCCAAACGGACCTTAAATCAGGACTTATTCAAACAGTAGAGTTTATAAGAAATAACTGATACTTAATAAAATAAATTTAACATTTTACAGAAATAGAGTGAGGGAAATTTTTTCTGTTGATGTTATGGATTTTAAAATAAGTAAATAGGTAAATAAAGGGTCAGTTTATGATTATAAAAAAGATATTTGCCATATTTTTCAGTTTATTTTTACTGTTTACCCTTGAGTTATCTTCACAAACAATAAAAGTATTTAATTTATGTGAAGAAAAAAAAGAGGAAAAAGAGATAGCATCTCTTAAAAATTTTAAGGAAATGCTCGATTACATAAAAAAAGTAAAAGAAGATGGAAATTTCCCTGAAAGAGGAATAAAAATTGTTATTTGTGGGGATGAGTATAAAGTATCCGAACGCTTTATTTTTACAGAGGAACATAGTGGGGATGGGGGAAAGCCAATTATTATTACAGTAGAGAATAAATCGGTCATAAGTGGAGGTATCCAGATAAAAAATTTCAAAAAACTAAATGAAGATAGGAAGGGAAGAATAAAAAAAAGTGTACAGGAGAAATTATATGTAGCGGACTTGAAAGACTACGGATTAAAGTCATTGCCGCCATTGGAATTAGGAGGTTTTGGGAGTTTAAAATTAAGGGAGAAGGACCGTAGCTATAAGGGATATACCACATTCCCTTATGTGGAATTATTTTTCAATGGTCAACCTATGACTCTGGCAAGGTATCCCAATGAAGGTTTTATACATGTAGCGGGGGTAGAGGGAGAGCCTGTGAATAAGTTAGAAAGCTTTTCAACAATGAAAGATGTTGTGCTAAAAGTAGACAATTGCCCTTTGAAAAATTGGGTAATGGAACCCAATATACTACTTCACGGTTACTGGTATTTTGACTGGGCAGACTCGTATGAGACAGTAGAGAAAATAACACCTGATACCGCAAAAATAAAACTGGCACATTCCGCCTCTGCTTATGGCTATAAAGAAGGGGCACGATTTTATGCTTTGAATATGCTATGTGAATTAGACCAACCTGGAGAATGGTATCTGGATAGAGAAAATATGCTTTTGTATTTTTATCCTCCAGACTCACTGGATTCCGCTCAAATTGATTTTTCATGGTTTGAGGGACCCATGTTTGTTTTTAACAATGCTAAACATATTTATTTAGAAGGCATTGATTTTCAGTTATGTTCGGGGAATATTATAGAGATATATGGAGGGGAAGATATTCAAATACGGGGTTGTTCTTTTATGAATAGTGGTGGATATGGTGTTAATATTGATGGAGGGAGAAACCATTGTATCCAATCTTGTGATTTCAAAACATTAGGGAAAGGGGGTGTCTTTTTGAAAGGAGGTGACCGCAAAACACTGACCCCGAGCGGGTTCAAAGTGGATAATTGCTATTTTTACGATTTAGACCGTGTTGACCATACCTATAATCCAGCAGTGTACGGGGAAGGAGTAGGACATGTAATTTCCCATAATTTTGTTCATAAGAACCCGAGTAGTGCTTTTCGCATGGATGGAAACGATATTATTGTAGAATACAATGAGGTTTGCGATGTAGTTCGTGAATCAGACGACCAGGGAGGTTTGGATAGTTATGGAAACCCGACCTATCGCGGTATGGTGTATCGGTATAACTATTGGCACCATATCGGAAATTGGGACAAGTCAGGTCTGCGTTTACAGGGGGGAGTGAGATTGGATTTTCCTATATCAGGGGTAAAAATCTATGGTAATATTTTTTATCGAGCCTCCGCAAAAGATGGCATTTTCGGTGGAGTTCAGGTAAACGGTGGTAAGGATAACCTGATAGAAAACAATATCTTTGCGGACTGCTTTATAGGGGTTACCTTTCAGACCTGCACCGAAGAAGAATGGAAAAATATTGTGAATGAGGCTTTCAACAAACCCGATATGGATTACAACCTCTATGTGCAGAGATATCCGGAAATAGCACACATTTATGAGGACCGAAATAAAAATACTGTGCGAAGAAACATATTCTGGAAATGTAACGAAGTAATGCGAAAAATGGAGGCAAACCAGATTATCTTTGAGGACAATCTGGTAAATAACGACAATGCCTTATTCCCCCAATCTGCACAGGGTAACTTTGAGATAAATAAAGATATACTATCTACATTAAACTTCAATTTTGAGACCATTCCCTTTACCCAAATCGGCTTATACAAAGACAAATACAGAGAAAAGATACAGGATGAAATAATAAAAAATTTGAGGAATAATTAAATTTATTAATCATTATATATAGTATTAGTGAAAAATATAATACAAAATTAATTACAGGTTTTTTAGGGTAATAGTAAAGGTAATTCGTAGGGTATTTTAATATTTTGTTTGGGGAAGTTAAAAAAGGGTATTTATAAATATGACCCTGATTTCATTCAGAAAAAAGAGTTGTTTGAATTTCCTATTTCAGTGAAGGAAGAAATATTTAAAAGAGACAATTATCGTTGTGTAGTTTGTGGAAGAGGCAAAGCAGATGGGGTAGAGATACATGCGGACCATAAAATTCCTCTGGATAAGGGAGGGATAAATACTGCTGAAAATGGACAGACATTATGTTCGGAACATAACATTTTAAAGAAAAATTATTCTCAGACAGAGTTTGGGAAGAGATTTATAATAAGGCTTTATAAAGAGGCGAAAGAGAAAGGGGATAATAGGATTATACAGTTTTGCAAGGAGATTTTTGATGTCTATGATAAATATAAGATTGATGTGCATATAAACCGACCAGATAAAATAGATAAGGTGGACAATGCACATTGTAGTAAGAGGTGAGGATAAGATTTTGGGATGTGGTTTATATTAGTTTTCCGGGATTGAGGATATTTTTGGGGTCGATTTGTGATTTGATTTGTCGAAGGAGTTCGTAGATAAGGGCAGATTTTTCACTTGCAAACCAGGGCTTATGGTCGGTGCCGATTCCATGATGGTGTGAAATGGTGGCATTATGTTCACGAATTACATTAGAAGCGGTATTTTTAATTCTATGCCACTGCTGAGAAGGGTCTTTCTGGGAACGGGGAAATACAAATGTAAAATAAAGACTCGCCCCATCTAAATAGGCATGGCTGAGATGTGCCATAACGATAGGGAATTGAGGTTTTTGGTCAGGGTCGTTTTGGATAGTATCCCGAATGGCGTTATATATGGCTTCGTGCAGGTTAAGAAGGTTGCTCCAACGTGTTGCAGTTTCTAATGTATCTACACCAAGTCCAAAATCTAACATTTCATCACGGAGATAGGGGAGAAGAAATCGTTGTTTGAACCATTGGTTGGCAATACCTTCACCAAGGGAGATTGCCTGATAATTTGTACATATATTTTCTATTACCTGTTTGCCTGAGGTAATGCATAGGGAATCTCCTTCCAGCCCTATAAGCATGAGACAGAATTGGGGTAGCGATGATGGGTCGCCTCCGCCCATCTGCATAGCGGTATAGAAGAAGGTCTCCTGGGCATCGGAGAGTCGTATCATAGCAAGGGGGATATCTGTTTGCATTAGTTGTCGGCTGGCTTCGACGCCTGCTTCGAATGAGGGAAATATATATGCATTGTAATACTTTTCCTGAGGAAGTGGATGGATACGGAATTCTATATTCGTCATAATGCCCAAAGTGCCTTCGGAACCGGGGATAAGGTCTTTGATTTGAGGTCCAGCGGCGGAAGCTGGGAATGCTTCTGTTTTCCATAATCCAGCGGGACTTATTACTTCTGCTCCTGCGAACCAGTCCTCTGCTTTTCCGTAACGGATAGATTGATGACCTGCTCCCCGAGCAGAAACCCATCCCCCTAATGTCGAAAATTCAAATGACTGAGGATAATGCCCTAAAGTAAAGCCTTCCTTTCGTAAAAGTTCTTCTAAATGAGGTCCTTCTATTCCACTTTCTGCACATGCGATTCGCGATTTTGTATCAATATTTATGAGATGGTTCATTGCACGTAGGTCAAGGGTTGCAATTCCTAAATGATTTTGCCCTTTTATTGGATTTACTCCGCCGACGACGCTTGTGCCCCCGCCAAAAGGGATAATTGCTACATCGTTTAGTGAAGCCCAGTGGATAATGTTAATAACTTCTTCTTTTGTCTTCGGATAGATGACAATATCTGGAACATTTGGTAATCTACCCGAACGCAAGGTTAATGTGTCTAAATAACTCTTCCCACGAGCATGTATAATTCGTTCTATGGGTTCGGATGTTACTTTCCCCTGTGGTATTTTTGCTTTTAATTCGGATATAAGTGGAGGTGGTAGTGCAGGTTCACTCATCTGAATGGAATTTATATCAACAGGTGGGGTATAAGGTAGTTCTGCAAATCCTGAGAGTTCACGTAACCAATTCCAGAAAGAATCCCTTTTATCTTTAAGTAAATCGGGACCTTGTATTAGTCCCCATCCGTACCATTTCCGTTCATTGAGATTCATCCGTTGTTCCTTATTTTTATTTTTTCCCCAAGGAAAGGAAATTTTGTAGTAGGATTTTACCATATTCAGTGAGGATACTTTCAGGGTGGAATTGGACGCCCCAAATAGGCAATTCTTTATGTTCCACTGCCATGATTTCGCCTTCTTTTGTTTCCGCGACAATTTTTAACACTTCTGGGCATGTGTCCCGTTTAATTAGGAGGGAATGGTAGCGAGTCGCTTCAAAAGGTGATGGAATACCTTTAAATAAGGGGGCATTGGTGTGGTAAATTTCACTAATTTTTCCATGCATGATTCGTTCTGCACGAACAATGTCGCCCCCAAAGGCGTACCCAATACTTTGATGCCCAAGACACACGCCTAAAATGGGATATTTATGTCCCAATTGTTTGATGACCTCTACGGAAATACCTGCTTCGCGGGGTGTGCAGGGGCCTGGGGAAATAACAATATAATCGGGATTAATTTGCTCAATCTCCGGGATGGTAATCGTATCGTTCCGATAGACCTTCATCTCCGGGTGCATTTCACCTAAATATTGGACAAGGTTGTAGGTAAAGGAGTCATAATTGTCAATAAAAAGAATCATAGTTCCAATCCTTTCTCAGCAAATTCTACTGCTTTGAACAGTGCTTTTGCTTTGTTAACAGTTTCTATGTATTCACGTTCGGGGTCGCTGTCATAAACGATACCCGCTCCTGCCTGTAAATAAGCAATACCATCCTTTACAATCATGGTGCGGATAAGAATACAGGTGTCCATATCGCCTGTGAAACTAACATAACCAGCACCACCAGCATAGGGTCCGCGTCGTTCTGGTTCTAATTCATCTATAATTTCCATAGCCCGAATTTTAGGTGCTCCTGAAACGGTTCCCATAGGGAATGTTGCTTGTAATGCATCGAAGGCATCGCATTCAGGACGAAGTTCACCTTCAACTTCAGTTACAATGTGCATAACATGGGAATATCTCTCAATGACCATGAATCGGTTTGGAACGGGTTTAACGGTTCCGATTTTACAAACGCGACCTAAATCGTTTCTTCCGAGGTCAACCAACATGATGTGTTCAGCCCGTTCTTTTTCGTCTGCAATCAGTTCCTTTTCGAGAGCCAGGTCTTCATCAGGGGTATTTCCACGAGGTCGTGTTCCTGCAATGGGACGAAGTAGGCATCGGCGTTGTTTTACCTGCGTCATTACCTCAGGACTGGAACCGACAAGGGCTAATTCGGGGAATTGCATAAGTAGCATGTAAGGGGAAGGATTGATTCGCCGTAACGCACGATATAAGTTGATAGGACTGGCGTAGACAGGTCTTGCAAAACGTTGAGAAAGAACAACTTGAAATATGTCGCCAGCACAGATATATTCACGGGCTTTATCTACTGCTTTACAGAAATCTTCTTTGCAGAAATTTGATTTAATTTCAATTTGCCCGTTAGTTTGGTGAACATGTTCTGTAGAAACTGCTAAAGGACCGCGAAGTCGTGCTTCAATTTCCCCAATTTTACGGATGGATTCATTATATGCGTTTTCTGCATTAGAACGAACATGAGCGTTGGAGACAATCATGATGCGATTATTCAAATGGTCAAAAATAAGTAAGGTATCGGTTATCATGAAATAAATATCAGGCAAACCCAAAGTATCGGGATTTTTATCAGGTATGTTTTCAAAAAATCGGATTGTATCGTAAGAAATGTAACCTACTGCCCCTCCAAAAAAAGGAGGAAGTCCCTGCACTATTACAGGGGTATATTCGTTCATGAGTTTTCGCAATTCGTTCCATGGCTGGTCTGAGGTGAAAGAGCCTGTAATTCCATTCCGAGTGATACTGATATTATTTCCTCGTGCTTGAAAAATGACGGACGGATTGGCACCTAAAAAGGAATATCTACCGAGGATTTCGGCATGTTCTACACTTTCAAGTAAGAATGAATAAGGGTATCCCCTTGAGATTTTTAAATAGGCACTTACAGGGGTTTCTAAGTCGGCTAATAATTCTTTATATACAGGCACAATAGAACCTTGCCGAGCAATTGTGCGAAATTCATCAAAGGATGGGTAAATCATAAAAATCTCCTTTTTGTTTATTCTTTGGCGACACCATCGCCATCTAAGATTATAGATTCATCGGTTTCTACTCTACGGTAAAAGCAACTGGTTTCATTTGTGTGACAGGTTGGTCCTGCTGGGTCACAGCGAAGTAATAAAGCATCGCCATCGCAATCGATGCGTATCTCCCGCACGTTAAGAACATTACCTGAGGTTTCTCCTTTACGCCAGAGTTTTTGCCGTGAACGTGACCAGAAACAGGCAATACCTTCTTTTAGTGTGATTTTTAATGATTCGGAATTCATATATCCAACCATAAGCACTTGACCCGTTTCTACATGTTGAATGACAGCAACAATAAGACCTTGGTTGTCAAACTTAATTAAATCGTTGAGTTTCATGGTTAATCTCCTATTATTTTTTTATTGTTATCATATTAAAATAATTTCGTATAGGTAAATTACTTTTAAAGAGAGGGAGGAATATAAGAAGGGAGATTTTAAGGTATCACCATCGAAATATGTGGGCAGGATGAAGACACACCCCTTGTGTGATTGTAGAGATGTTACAAATTAAAAAAATATTTTCCATTAGTTCATCCTGTTTTTTTGTTAGATACTATTATAATCGCACAGGAACACCATGGTTTGCAAGAAATTCTTTTGCTTCGCGAATGGAATATTCTGCAAAATGGAAGATAGATGCAGCAAGAGCAGCGTCTGCTTTGCCTTCCTGTAAGGCGGACCGCAGATGTTCTAAATTCCCTGCGCCACCGCTGGCGATAACGGGAATATTAACTGCTTCTGCTACTGCACGAGTTAGTTCAATGTCGTAACCTTCTTTGGTACCATCAGCATCCATAGCGGTAAGTAAAATTTCTCCAGCCCCACGTCGTTCTGCTTCCATAGCCCATGCTACGGGTTCTAATTCGGTAGGTTTGCCACCATCTCTACCACCGTGACTTTTCACGATATAGCGATTACCTACCTTTTTGGCATCGATGGCGACGACAATACATTGCGAACCGAAACGAGCAGAAGACTCATTAATAAAATCGGGATTTAGGATGGCGGGGGTATTTATGGAAACTTTATCCGCACCTGCACTAAGAAGAAGACGAATATCTTCTATGGTTCGGATACCGCCTCCAACACAAAGAGGCATAAATACCTGTTCGGCTGTTTTCTGAACGACATCTAACATCGTTTTACGATTATCTGTTGAGGCGCGAATGTCTAAAAATACAATTTCGTCTGCTCCCTCTTCATCATAACGGCGAGCTATTTCAACAGGGTCGCCCGCATCACGCAAACCTAAGAATTTTACACCTTTTACAACTCGACCATCAGCCACATCTAAACAAGGTATAATACGTTTACACAGCACGTATAAACTCCTTAATATTTAGGAAATTCTGTGTTGTTGGGTGAGTCGGACTTATCAGACCAGTCAGACTTGTCAGACAAATCAGACGGGTTGGATAGGTCGGACAGAGTCGGAAGAGGATTTATCTCTTCTTGTTTGGGTTCTTCTATTTTGCATGAAAGGTAATCATCAGAGATGGGTTTTTCATCCAGTGGAGCGGTTGATAGAGACGTTTTTGTTTGAACGGTTTTTTCTTCTGGGATATTGGTTTCGGTAGTCTCATATTTTTGTGAAATTGTATCGAAAGCGGTTTTCCCTAAGGATGAGTAAATTTTATCACTATCTAATTGGAAACTATCTAATTTAATGAGCACTGGGGGTGAAATGGAAAGCCCAAAATAACTATTGAGGAATTCTTCAATGCGATGAATTATCAGTTCCTGAATATCTGGTAAGTTCTGGTCTTCTGTTAAATTAATAATGGGATTTACTACTACGCATACCTTTTTTTGGTCTTTACTTGGAGTTAAGGTGATGGAGACTTGTTTTAATGGAGCAACTTTTTTGAGCATGGCTTCGCATTCTTTCTCTACTGTTGCGAGATTGATTTCCGACACGCCGTTTTCGAGGTTCTGTTTAATGATACGAATTGCAGGTTTTTTTCGTCGTAAGGAAGGAAGGAAGGAATAAACACCTATCAGGATAAAAGCAATTCCTGATAGTAATTTAAACGAACCTGGAAATAGCACGTCCAGAGAGCCATCTGTCGTTTTTTCGATATAAGAACATACATATGGACATTGGATAAATTGTCCAACGAATGCTATTCCAACAATAATCACTAACAAAGCAGAAAGTTTCAAGAAGACAAGTTTCATATTGTAATCCTTATCGTTATTTTTTATTAATATTTGATTTTAACATGTTATCTATGTTTTTTTCATGTACATACTATTTTTCATTGCCATTATAACGTATCAAATCTTCCCTGAGTTTCTATTAAACTGTCCTTTTTGAAGTTAAAAGGTAAAAAGATTTAAATTATATATCTCTTATTGTTTTTATTGAATTGTTTGTTTTTTAACATATCATAGCAAAGGAACGATTATGAGCAAGATTTGTTTTTTAGGTGCGGGAAGTACTGTTTTTGCGAAGAATGTTTTAGGTGATTGTATGCATGTTGAAGCACTTCGGGATGCGACGGTTGCATTATTGGATATTGACCCAGAACGGTTGGGTGAATCAGAGCGAATGGTCAAAAATCTGAATAGGACGTTAGGGGCGGATATGAAGATTGAGTCATATCTGGCTGAAGATGCGGATAAGGCGTTTAAGGATGCAAATTATATTGTTAACGCCATACAGGTAGGTGGTTATGAACCATGTACTGTAATTGATTTTGAAATTCCTAAGAAGTATGGATTAAGGCAAACAATAGGCGATACTTTAGGTATTGGAGGTATTTTCCGTGCATTGCGGACTATCCCTGTGATGTTGAAGTATTGCGAAGTTATTGAAAAGGTAGCCCCCGATGCTCTCCTGTTGAATTATACGAATCCAATGGCAATGGTTACAGGGGCTATCTTAAAAGCGACGTCAGTGCGAACAGTGGGTTTATGTCATAGCGTTCAGGTATGTGCACCACAATTATGTTTGATGTTAGAACTACCAGACGATAATTTGCAGTGGAGGATTGCAGGTATTAATCATCAGGCATGGTTATTGGAAGTGAAACGGGATGGAAAAGACTTGTATCCCGAAATTAAACGTCGGGCGGAACTGCCAGAATACCGCTGGAAGGATACAGTTCGATTCGAAATTATGAAACGGTTCGGATATTATGTGACCGAGTCGAGTGAACATAATGCGGAATATGTTCCGTGGTTTATCAAGAGTAAAGCACCACAGTTAATTGATGAATTTAATATACCTTTGGATGAATATCTAAAACGTTGTATTGCACAGATAGAAGCGTGGAAATATATCAGGGATGAATTGACAAGTTTAGATAAGCCATTGTCTCACGAACGAACACATGAATATGCATCGTATATATTAGAAGCGATAGAAACAGGGAAGCCATTTACCTTTGGTGGAAATGTATTAAATTATGGGTTGATTACTAACCTGCCCTATAAATGTTGTGTTGAAGTGATGTGTGTTGCAGACCGTAGCGGAATAACGCCTACCTATGTTGGAGACTTGCCTGTACAATGTGCAGGACTTAATCGGACAAATATAAATGTGCAGGAGGTTACTATCGAAGCAGTTTTGACAGGGAAGAAGGAACATATCTATCAAGCGGCAATGTTAGACCCACACACATCAGCGGAACTGACTATTGATGAAATTGTACATCTCTGTGATGACCTGATTGAGGCTCACGGCTCCTGGTTACCAGAATTCCATTAACGAATTTTCCAACACAAAAATAGTTTCGAGGGGAAAAGGGTGATTTTTTATTAATCTGCATGCCAGTGGAAAGTATGATGGGCTCCTAACATACGCGCATTAAGTTTAGGTGGAACCACATTTGCAGGGGAATTACTTATGTGGATTACTCCCTCCATAATATCTAATTTGTTCGCTTGAGCCCAATGTACCGCAAAGGTAATCATATCCAGACAAACGCCCCTATTTTGGCTGTCTGAAATAACTCCCGTCAGTTCAACATCGCCTATCACAACACCCAATGTGTGTTTTATTTCTTCGTCTACTGTGACCGTAGTGTAACCTACAATTTGATTGTCTATTTCAGCAACCAAAAAACATTTTGCTCTACCTAACAAGGAGTTTTTAAGCCACTCATGGAACATAACAGGTACCTTGTTTGTATTTCTAATTTTTTCATCTAAAAAGAACCGATTAAGAGGAGGTATAAATTTTTCGGTAAGTTGTTCCAGTTTAGGCAAGTCGTCGAGAGTAGCAATTCGGATAGGAATGTGATGCGTTCGCTCTAATACAAAGTTGTTACGAAAGTCCCAAACATGATGTATATGTGTTGCGATGAGGTTGAAATGATTTTTAGTAAGTGCCTTTATTCCATGTAAATCTATTGGGGATATATGTACATCTATAAATTGAATGGCATGTTCTTTAGCCCATGCTACCATTTTAGAGATGAGTGCCAATTTTATTTCATAATCCGTATCTGATTCATTAGCCAAGATGTATTTGATTCTTGCACAAGGGAACCCAAAAATGGTGGAGTCCCAAGGAAGAAGTTGCAAAATGAGCAGACCTTGAACTTGGTTTTTATTATAGGCTACAAAAAAATTAACGTTTTTTCCTGAACAATTTTTTATCTCTTTATACATGTATGAAATAAATTGTTCTTTTGTAATACCACGAATGTAGTCATAAGGAAATATCTTTTGACGTTCGAGTAGATTGAGTAGATCTTCTTTTCGGATGCTTTTACATAGGGATATTTCAACGGTGCTCATCAGTTAAAACCTGTTCTATAATGTAGTAGGGTCTATGTTGAACTTCGCGATATGTACGGCTTATGTACGCACAAAGGATACTGGTACATAGGATTTGCACACCGACGAGGATAAAGAATAGGGCTGTTACCGTTGCCATATCATTATATGTCATGTTCCATAAGATACGTCGTAATAATATTCTAAGACCAATTCCAAAGCCAATAATTGCAAAGAGGAAACCGATAAAGCCCATTATCTCTACTGGTAATGTGCTGATGCTCGCAATGATATCAAAATTAATCCAAAATAAAGACCAAATCTTATATCTACTTCGACCTTTTTTTCGTTTTCTTTGAGTAATCGGAAGAGAGTTTATTTTAAGTCCCATCCATGCCACCTCAGCAGGAATATATCGTGAATGATGAGTTGCCTGAATCAGTTTCTTTATAGTGGGGCGATTGAAACAAGCCATACCACATCCCATATCCATTAATTGGACACGGGTTATTTTTGTGATAATCCAGTTTACTATTCGTGAGAAAAATGTGCGGAATATACTATCCTGCCGAGATTGTCGCCAGCCTTGGACAAAGTCGTAGTTGCCTTCTTCTAATGTTTTTATTAACGTTGGAATTTCCTGAGGTGGATTCTGACCATCTGCATCAATAGTAACAATGACATTCCCCTGTGAATAATTAAACCCTGCGTATAATGCTGGATGTTGACCAAAGTTGCGTGTCAAGCGGATAACTTTTACCTGCGGTTTTTCTTCATGATACTTTTTTAAAATTTCAAATGTATTATCTTTACTGCCATCATCCACGGTTATAATTTCATACGAACGACCTAAATTATCCATGACCGCGATAATTTCATCTAATACTGTGGTAATATTTTCCGCTTCATTATAAACTGGAATAACAATGCTTATTTCTACCGCGTTTTCTATTTTCATTCAATAGTCAATCCTATCATAACAATTTGCGCACCTGTTCTTGTATTAATAATAAAGATGGCATATATTCATTTCTGTCTAAATTACCCAAACTGTTTTCTATCCATTGTATCACATGTTCAATCACATCCTTACGCCATTTGCGAGCAGGCTTTGATAATTCGTCACGCAAATATTGAATATCACGCAACATATTTTTTCGTATTTCTCCTTCTAATGGTGTTAGGTCTGCCTCAACAACTAATTGTTCCATAATGTCCAGAATCTCCGCCGTGTCTTCTTCAAGTCCTTCTGGAAATGCAGGGAAGAGACGGTCGAACTCACGCGAATCCTCTACAAGGTCAATTCCCTTAGGTGTGATTCGGACTGCAACAAAAAGTGGAGGGTTATACCCTGTAATGAGTTCTACTAAATTGCGGTCAAAAAGGTAATGAATATTTACCGCTAATTGTTTTTTATCAATCTTTCCTGTTTCCAAAAAGTCCTCTGGGCCCAACATTTCTGTTGGGTTTTCTAAATATCGCTCATACAACTTTTCTAATATCCACCGTCGAATTGCCTTTGGATGTTTATACTTCTTCATAATCTATCGACCCATAATAACATTATGTGTTCAAGGTTGCTAATTAAAAAAGTATAATAAATATACCCCAAAATAAAAACAGAAATAAAATTTCTTAATTAACACCAAAAATTTCAATTTTTTAAATTATATTTAACATTTAACGTTATAATATTAATAGTAGTATATTGTTATATTTACAGTAATAAATATTTAATTAAGGAGTTTGGGTATATGAAGAAGTATGTGAGTGTTATTGGATTTTGTCTGGCGATGTTGATGTTTGTGCAAGGATGTGAGCAGGTAGGTGATTTGTCGAAGGATATGATTAAGGCGAGGCAGGTATATCGTTGGTGGCGTGGGTTGCAATTGGCTTATTCACCGAAAAATGTTGTTTTTACTACAAATGATGTTATGGATGGCATAAAAAAGGAGTTTCGGGTCTGGAATAGATTTCTGATTGGGACGAGAATGGAGTTTATAGTTCAACCGATGGAGGAGTGGATTGTTGTTGCTCCTGATGAAGGTGTATCTAAGGGACCGTGGGATAGGGAGGCTATCTCTGTGAAGTTGGATAATTCCGTACTTGGAATGGTGTCAAATACCTCTCCGTTGGAGTCAGCAATAAAAATAAAGGTATTGGACGGTGTGGAGAGAGAGGTTAAAGTACGAGTAGTTAGTAACCTTAATGTTTCAGGAGAAGGTATTCAGGATAGAAACCGAGAAAGAACTCGCGATAGGTTGAATGAAAATCAACGAGAAGGGAATAATAACGGGGGTAATAATAGCAACGTGGATAATGGTAGAAACAATGGTGCAAATGGTAGAAATAGAGGCGGAAATGGTAGAGGTGGAAATTAGTAACGGTTTTAATATAAATTTAGAGTTTGTGTTGACAAATAACCAAGTTTGTAATTTGCTATATTAGAGGTGCGATGAGGAGACTGAGATTCTCGAGCCAGATTTGATATGTATTGTCGGAGAGTGAGGATATCTTTTTTGAATTATTCATGAGTTGATAAGTCCAGCCTGCAACAGCATCAATTTCATTTGGGGAGTAGTGGAACAGTGCAATTTCAAAGTTGAGATACATACTGCGAATATCTAAATTGGGCGAACCAGTTACAGCAAGAAATCGGTCAAATACAAGTAATTTAGAGTGCACCATGCCTTTCTCATAAAACCATATATTCGCACCGCTATCGAGGAGTTCGCGAAGGGCAGGACCACGAGCAAAATCGGCTACCCTGTGGTTGGAATGTTTGGGCATAATGATAGAAACATCTACTCCTGCTCGTGCTTGGAGGTTAAGTGCTTTTAAGATGGGTTCATCTGGGACGAAGTAGGGTGTAACAATCCAGATTCGTTCCTTTGCTTCCATACATGCGGTGAGTATGGCATCATATAGGGTGTCTTCGGAAACATCAGGACCGCTGGCGACAACTTGCACAAGCCCTGGAAGGGAGTGGGCATTCGTCTCGGTATTGAAAGAATCTGTTTTGGGTTCTGGCAGTTCTTTCTCTGTTGTGAAATACCAATCGCTACGAAATACTTGTTCAATATCGTAAATGGCTTCCCCTTTTAAGAAGACTGTATTATCCAGGAATCTTTTGGGCGAAGGCACAGGACCCATAAAATTATCCGAGAGATTCATCCCACCTATCATGGCAATGGTTCCATCGACAATCACAATTTTTCGGTGATTGCGAAGGTTTGCAGACCATTTCCGTCGTAAGGGTAGAACGGGTAGAAAGAAACCCACTTCTCCACCTGATTGTATTAAGTGTGCAAGTGTTTTTTTTGTAACAGTTAGACATCCAAGGCTATCTAATAGCAAACATACTCGAATCCCTTGCTTGGCTTTTTCTGCTAATGCATTGATGATACTCAAACCTGTTTTATCCTTGCCCAAAATAAAGGTTGTGCAATAAATGTACTCTTTTGCTTCATTTATAATTTGTATCAATCTGTTATAGGCTTCAACACCATCAAACGAGAATAATACGGAATGTGTCCGTCGTATGGGAGGCATGCCAGATGATAAAAGGACTCGTTCTATTGGATTTTTTATGGGTTGCTCAGGTTTTATGCTTGGGGTAGCATATAGAGGTTCTTTTCGATTAATCTTCTTGGCTATTTTTCTGCCTCCGAATATGAAATACAAAGGGACGCCGATATATGGAGCAAAGAGAATCGCTACAACCCATGATATAGCACCGCCAGGACGACGATGTTCGCTGACAATTTTAAGGATAAGGAACACCGCAAATAGAAACCCGACGACTGTAAAAAAATGTTCAACTAAGAGTTGATAGATAATAGTCATAGATTACATCGTAACAAATTGAATATTATTTTTCTTTTGGTTTAAGTATGATAAATGTTGGTAGACCTAACACTTCAAAATGGTCGAGAACTTTTCGGGTTTCGGGTGCATCGGGGTTTTCTGCTTGGTATTTAATTTTGACAAAGTTGCTCAGCTTCTGTCGAACTGTTTCGTCAGGTAAAACAGTCTTATTCATGACAAGGCAATTTTTACACCATGTTGCCCAAAAGTCAATAATAACAGGCTGGTTTGTTGTTTTTGCTTCGTTTAATCCTTCTGCTAATGAAGTACGCCAACCTTCTGTGATTTGTTCTGTCTGGATACTTCCTATGTTAAACAATGAATAGGTTGTGTATCCATAATAACCTGCAAGACAAAGTAAGAACACACCAAAGGCGTATTTAACGTATTCCATCCATTTGCCAGGTTTGGGTAGAAGTGTCATACCCGCACCTAACACAGGCCAGGGCAAAGCCATTCCTACACCTAATAATAAAGGGAGGAAGAGAGCAGAAGAATAACCCTGACTATATAAATCCTGTGCTTGCAGTATTGTAGATATAACCACAGGAGCCACGCAAGCACCTGCTAATAATGCAGATACTCCGCCCATAAATAAGGCGACGAAGAAACTTCCCTTTGTGTTTCTGCGGGAGCCGAGATAGGATTGGAATCGTGAAAAATCGATGATAATAAAGTCAAACATGGCTAATGCTAATATAATGAATAATAATGTTATCAAGCCATTGAACCAGTAGGTTGAGTTGATAGCACCAAATGTTTTGGAAATGCCTAAAACAACTGCAATACCTAACCCACCGTAGACAAGAGAGATTCCTAATCCATAGGCTAAACCGAGTAAAAACCCGCGTATGCGTGAGCCTGCCCGTGCTCCTGCACCAATAATCGCCAGATTTAATGGGATTACAGGTAATACACACGGCGTAAGATTTAAAGCAAGTCCACCGATGAGGATGATAAATAGTAGGGAAATAATGCTACGATTGCCTTTTTTAGAGACTATGGTGGAGCCTTCTTGCTCAGTAGATTCTATAAATTGTATAAATTCATTTCGATTGGCGTAACCATCTAATCGGGATACGATATGAAAATCGTTTATAAGTTCTTCCCAGGTTCCTTGGTCAGAAACCATCGTGCTTTTGGGGGATGATGAAGTTTGGTCGGAAAATTTTTCTTGTTGGGCTGTTTCTTTTTCGGGAAGGGATTCTGCTTTGTCCCATTGTATAGATTTTATTTTTTGTTGTATGTTGTCGTTCGCTGGGATAGAATTATCACCTAAATTTAGGGATAATTTAACTGGGATAGACGTTGGAGGAAGACATTGTCGGTCATTACATGCTTGATATTTCAGGGAGCCTACTAATTCTATCAAATTACGGTTTTCAATATTCGGTAGAACTATGAGTTCGATACCAATGAAGAAATCATTTTCAAATACAGATAATGGCTCTGATGAAAAGGATAAGTTCACTTCTTTAGAAGGAGGATATACTATTTTTATTAGTTGGATTGAAGGATTTTCTTCAAACAGAAGTTCTGTGGGTATTAAAAATTCATCTAAAGGTTTATTACTATTAATATGCCATTCAGCTTCTAATTGAAATTGTATTGCTATTTTAACAGGGAGTTCTGGTTTTATGGTGTCATATTCTGCAAAGACGTTATAACTTATTTGAGGTTCTTTAGAAGGTTTTTGCCATTGAGCCATTGTATTTATAGTAATAGAAGATAGGAAAACAGATATAAAAATAGTAATAAAATAGAATTTTGTTTTCTTCATAATATGTCCTTTTACTAAAACAATTTTATATAATTAAGGTATTCTATTGTTCTTAAAATAAATAAGTAAAACAAAATGTGATTAATATGGGTCTAAAATCCAATCATAATTTTAACGAAAATAGAACCAAAATTATTCTAACATAATATAAGGAGTATCTATATGAGAAACAAAGTTTTGTTTTTTATTATGTGTTTAACAATCACCGTTTCTGTTTGTGCTCAGGACCAACCAAAGAAAATTCCTTTGGTTGAACGATTGGGATTTCCACCTAACGCAAAAGTATTGATTATTAATGCGGATGATTTCGGAATGAATCATGCAACCAATATGGCGACGATTCGGGCTTTGAGAGTGGGTGGTGTTACTTCATCAACTGTGATGGTCCCCTGTCCATGGTTTCCAGAAGCGGTGAGTTTAATCAAGGAAAATCCAAAAGCCAGCGTAGGTGTGCATACGACATTAACCAGTGAATGGGGAAAATATAAATGGGGTCCTGTATTGGGAAGGACTGCGGTTCCAAGTTTATGTGATGAGATGGGCTACTTCTATGCAGATGTGCCCTTTGTGTATTTAAATGCAAAACCTGAAGAAGCAGAGAAAGAAGTTCGAGCACAGATAGATAAGGCTTTATCCGCGGGGATTGATGTAACACATATTGATTCTCATATGGGCACATTACAATATGCACCAGGGTACCACGAAATATATATCAAAATTGCAAAAGATTATAATTTGCCCTGTCGTATGGCAGGTCGTGAATTAATGAAAAAATACGGTGGTGAGTATTTAATAGATAAAGCAGATGAATTAGGTGTTTTACATCCCGATGAACTATTTATGGATGACCCACCAACGATTGAAGCAACTGAAAGTTGGTGGAAAGAACGATTAGCACAAATTCCTGAAGGCAAAGTATCTGAAATTTATATTCATTGTGGTGAATTGACCCCTGAAATGAAGGCTACTACAGGTTCCGCAGGTCGCAGAACAGCGGACACAGAATTCTTCTGCAAACCAGAAACACGGGAGTACATCAAATCGCTTGGAATAGAATTGATAAGTTATAAAGAATTGCGTTACCTCCAACGGGAAGGAAAACCCATGCCTCGTGTTCAATACGGCTGGGCAACAGAATAGAGAAAAATAAAAAGGGAATATATTTTTGTAGGTCCTATAGTCCTATATTTAATAGGACCTATTTTTTTGAATTTAAGCAAAAAACTAAGTAGTTATTATAAAATTGCTAAAATCTTTGAGAAAGAAATCTATAATATTAAAAATAGGAGGTATTTTTTGGTAGTTAGTAATTAATTTGCATTTTCAATTTGCAGATAGTATTATAAATGTTGTATAACGAACGGTAAGTATAGATAACATTATGTTGTTTGTAAATTAACATTTAACCTTGTCAGAGGAGAATGAAACTCATGAGGGAAATTCGAAAGGCAGCAGTTTTAGGCTCTGGCGTAATGGGTGCAGCAATTGCGGCACACCTTGCCAACTGTGGAGTTCCCAGTATTATGCTGGATATTGTAACTCCCAACCTCTCTGAGGATGAGAAAAAGAATCCAAAGAAACGTAATGCGCTGGTCGAGGGTAACAAGGCAAATCTGCTTAAAGCGAAACCGTCACCTCTTTACAGTAAAAGTTATCTGAACATGATAGAGACAGGTAACTTTGAGGATGACATGCACAAGATAGCAGATTGTGACTGGATTATCGAAGTAGTGATGGAAAACCTGGATATCAAAAAGCAGGTATATGCACAGGTGGCTCAACATCGTAAGCCTGGAAGTATTGTTACGTCAAACACCAGCGGTATCCCAATTCGTGCTATGGCAAAAGATATGCCGAAAGAAATGAGCCAGCATTTTATGGGTACCCACTTTTTCAATCCACCTCGTTATTTAAGATTATTAGAGTTGATTCCGGGACCGGATACACTCCCTGAGGTGATTGAGACCATGGCATGGTTTGGCGAAAATGTATTAGGCAAAGGTATTGTTTATGCAAAAGATACGCCAAACTTTATTGCCAATCGTATTCTAACCTTTACAATGTCGTGGATACTCCATGAAATGACGAAGGAAGGTTTAACGGTTGAAGAGATTGATGCTCTTACAGGACCTGCAATTGGACATGCCAGTTCTGCGACCTTCCGTACCGCAGATTTAGTTGGTCTGGATACATTCGTTAAGGTTGTAAAGAATGTATACGATGGCTGTCCGGATGATGAGTGCAGGGATTACTTTAAGATGCCCGATTGGGTAGAGAAGATGGTAGAGAAAAAACTGTGGGGGAATAAAACAGGTAGTGGGTTCTATAAGAAGACAGATAAGAAAGATGAAAAGGGTAAAGCAATTGTTCAAGCAATTGACCCTGCCACAGTAGAATATCGTGACCCGATAAAAGCAAAGTTTGAATGCACAGGTGCAGTCCGTAGTATTGAAGATCTTGCGGAAAAATTGAAGGTAATGCATTTCAGCGAAGATAAAGGTTCTAAATTTGTATTTAAGATGTTTGCTAATGTTGCTAAATATGCAGGGAATCGTATCCCTGAAATTTCGGATGATATAGTTAACATTGATAATGCAGTAAAGTGGGGATTTGCGTGGGAAGCAGGCATCTTTGAAACCTGGGATTTGTTAGGTTTTGACGAAGTTTGCAAGCGAATGAAAGATGAAGGGTTTGAATTACCAGCCATTGCAAAAGCAGTAATAGAAGCAGGTGGCAAATCCTTCTATAAAACAGAAAATGGTGTTGAGTATTACTTTGATGTGGCTTCGAAATCTTATAAGCCAGTACCCAAGAACCCGAAAGAGATTCGTTTGGCATCTGTCAAAGCACAGCCCAATAAAGAGATTGATAGAAACGACAGTGCCAGTTTGATTGACATTGGTGATGGAATTATTTGCTGTGAATTTCATTGCAAGATGAATGCAGTGGATGCAGATATTGTTACCATGTTGAGTAAAGGAGTAGACCTTCTGGAAGAAGGTAAATATGAGGGTATGGTTGTAGCAAACCAAGGACCGCATTTCAGTGCTGGTGCTAATCTGTTCCTGATTTTAGGGCAAATCATGCAACAGGATTGGAACGCTATTGAAGCAATGGTACGTGGTTTGCAGGGAGCCAATATGCGGATGAAATATTGTTCTAAGCCAGTGGTTATAGCACCGCATCATTATACCTTCGGTGGCGGACTTGAAATCTGTATGCATGGTGCAAAATGTGTGATTGCAGGGGAAACCTATGCAGGATTGGTAGAAGCTGGCGTTGGTGTTATTCCCGCAGGTGGCGGAACAAAAGAAATGACGGTTCGGGCTTTAGAATTAATACCTGAAGGAGTAAGTGCAGATCCATTCCCATTTATTCGCCGTTCCTTTGAAGATATTGCTATGGCGAAGGTCGGCACCAGTGGTGCTGAGGTTGTTGAATTAGGTTACTTAAGACCTACCGATATAATTGAACCGAATTTTGAACTTCAAGTGGGCAGGGCAAAGAATGTATGCTTGAGCTTGATACAAGCAGGCTATCGTCCTCCACGTCCACCAAGATTATGGGCATTAGGTGAAACTCCACGTGCAGCATTTGAAGCGGCGGTATGGGGAATGAAAGAAGCTGGATTTGCATCAGAGCACGATATGCTAATCGCAACCAAGGTGGCTTATATCCTGACTGGTGGCGATCGTGCGGAAGGAACACCAATCACCGAACAAGACCTGCTTGATTTGGAATGTGAAGCCTTCTGCAGTCTTTGCGGAACAGAAAAAACACAACAAAGAATTCAACACATGTTAACCACAGGTAAACCATTGCGGAATTAACCTTAAAGTTGTAAGGAGGATTATATATGGAAAAAGCATATATTGTAGCAGCATGTAGAACTGCGGTAGGTAAGTCCAAAAAAGGAAGTGCCATCGCACATGTCCGCCCAGATGATTTATTAGCGGCAGTATTAAAAGAGGTCGTGAAACGGTCAGGTATACCTGCCGAGCGATTTCAGGATTGTATTATCGGTTGTGCGTTCCCAGAGGCAGAAGCAGGGATGAATGTCGGTCGTATTGGCTTGTTAATTGCTGGTTTACCAGATACTATCGCAGGTGAAACTGTAAATCGGTTTTGTTCATCAGGTCTGGATACGATGGCTATTCTTTCTTCGAAAATTGAATGTGACATGTTAGATGTCGGTATTGCAGGTGGTGTCGAAAGTATGAGTGTTATCCCAATGGGCGGTAACAAAACGTGTCCAAATCCACGCCTGATTCGTGAAAATCCTCGTGCCTATACATCTATGGGACAATGTGCTGATAATGTTGCTAATGATTTTGGTATTACACGCGAAGAATGTGACCAATGGGCACTTCGTAGTAACCAATTAGCATCAAAGGCTATTAAGGAAGGAAAATTTAAGGAAGAAATTGTCCCGATAGAAGTGAAAGGTCTGGATGGAAAAACCTTCATATTCGATACTGATGAAGGTCCACGACCGGATACAACGCTTGAAGGGTTAGCCAAATTGAAACTCGCATTTCAGGGTCCCGCAGGTAAAGGTGTAACAACAGCAGGAAATGCAAGCCAAACCAGTTGCGGTGCCGCTGCGACAGTTATTGTGAGTGAGGATATTGTAAAAGAGTTCAACTTGAAACCGTTGGCACGGTTAAGGGGATACGCAGTTGGCGCTGGGGACCCGGGATACTTAGGACCTGCTCAAATTCCTGCTATTCAAGAAGCATGTCGTCAGGCAGGAATTACATTGGAAGACATTGGTTTGATTGAATGTAATGAAGCGTTTGCTTCACAAACGCTGTATGTAATCAAAACTCTGGGCTTAAACCCAGACATCGTAAATGTTAATGGTGGTGCCATTGCTCTTGGACATCCCTTAGGTTGCACTGGTGCAAAACTCGCATGCACACTGATATATGAAATGAGACGCCGTGGTGTAAAATGGGGTCTCGAGACTATGTGTATTGGTGGTGGTATGGGTGGTGCCGGTGTTTTCGAACTCTGTGAATAATCAATAAAATCAATTCCTTGATTGCCTTCAACCTTTGCCTCATAGTACGGGGCAAAGGTTGATTTTTTTGGACGGGTTGGACAAGTCAGACAAGGCGGACAAGTCAGATTCTCCCTAATAAATAATCTCCCAGATATATTTCATAATCTCTTTGTTTTGCATTTCTTGCCATTCTGTTAATTTTTCCAGAAAACCCTGCTCATCATTTAATAGAGAACAGGTATCCATCAAATCAAGCCAAGCAGGGGCATAATATGGAAATATTTGAACCGCTTCTTCCAACAAACGGTTACCTCCCTCAATATCACCTTGTATTAGTAACTGTTCTGCTTTTTTTGTAATCAAGCAAGTTAACTTATAGTAAATAAATATGCTCGATGGTGAAACAAGTATCGCCTTTTGTAACATTTCAATTGCCTGCTGGATTTTATCCTCTTTTTCAAAAATACGAGATAAAAAAGTGTAAGGCAAAGGAGATTTGGTATCCTTTTGGATTAATTTCAACAAAACTTCTTTAAACATATCCTCGTGAGTCTTGGTCTGGACTTGATTGCTGATGTATTCAAAACTGTCAAATGACCATGGGTTTTTCTGGAGAATTTCTTCCCATTGTGTCATTTTTTGCTGGAATGTTAAATTTTTGTCTTCATTTATTAAGACACACTGGGCTAATGTCTTTTGCAAAGGAAGATAACGAGTTTGAGCAATTAATTTTTTACTAATCCTTATAGATTCTTCTATTTTATCCTGTTTTATTGCCCATTTAAGAGAAATGTTTAGATAAATATCTTGTGGATAAATGGCAAAATTTTTAATTTTATCTAAAGCGTATTCTACAGTTTCTTTATCGTTTGCATAGTAAGCAAAAACAAATAATAAGTAATAAAGATTTATGTTGTTTGGATAGAACTTACATAGTTCCATTGTTTTTAATATACCCTCACGAAAAGAACCTAAATTTTTTAAGATGTCTAAACAGATGAAAGATAGGTTAATATCATCAGGAGTGTCCGTTAAAGTGTTGAATATCATTTCCGTATTTTTCGGGTCATATCGATAGGTTTGACTGAAATCTTCAGAGGAGGAAGGAATAATGGTTTCTTTTAATTGATTAAGGAATCCTTTATAGTTAAATGTTTTACATCCCTCAGGGAAGTAAATTAAATTTGGAGGTAATTCAATATAGGCATTGGAATAGTACTCATACTCTTTATTTTTTGTAATGCCTAATCTTATTTGAACATCTTCGAATGAAGGTGCTGGATTTGGCTTTAACGAGTAGTATTGAATAATTTTCTGGAGATAGGAACAGGCAGTAATATAACTTCCATAAAAATTAAGGTGGCATGAATCTATAAACAAATCATTGCCAGGGATATTCTTTATTGCATGTTGAGAAAGATTCTCTGCCACAGGAATTAAGGAAACATTTTTGGTTTGAGAATACTCTTTTGTGATTTTAGTGATAGATTGATTGATAAAAGGTTTTGCTCGAACAAAACCGAAACCGTCTTTTTCACATGCTTCTAAAAAATATTGGATAGCCTCTTCCTCGTTGTTTTCTGCCAGTAATGACCATGCAAAAAAGAAATTGAGAATAGCGGGAGAAGAGTCAATCTGCATGGCTTGCTTAAAGGTATCCTTTGCTTCTGTAATATTATTCCCCCTTAGAAAATTTAGTCCTTTGTTAAAATATTCAAACCATTTTTCTGCTTCTGCATTTGTTGTGTCTTTTCGGAACCATGATTCGATAGGTAGCCAATCTCGCAAGTTTGCACCTATCGTGCTGATGAAAACGGGAATATGTTGTTTATTGAGTGTATTAATAATAGATTTTAGATTTTCTTCAAAGTTATTCTTCACGATATTTACTTTTGGGTCATCCCATCGAATCGTTTGCATAGGTTTTTGAGGGTGAGAGATTCCCAATACAATTGTCCATTCGCGGAGTTTTTGGGCAAGGTAGAGATTTTGCAAATATATATGTGTTTGTACAATTAAGGGAGAAAGAGGGATAGAGTTTTTAAACGAATGGAGTAGACCGAATGTCCCATGGGCTTCATTATTTCCCATATAAAATATAGCAAGGTCTGGTTGTAAAAAGAGGCTATTTTCTACCAAATAACGGATAATATGTGAATTAATTCCAGCAAAACATAAATTGAACACTTCCCAGCGATGTTCTGGATAAAGCATGTTTAACATCACTTCCAGAAACTTTCCCATCGAATAACTCGAATCAGGCCAGCCTAATGCGGCAGACTCTCCGAAAATGAAGATACGGATAGTATTTTCTGGTTTTGGTAATTGAATGACTGTTATGTGGGGTTCATATTCTAATGGATTAACAGGATGTTCAAAGAATTGTTGATAGAAAGCAAGATTTTTTGTATATATTTTTTCATCTCCAACGACCTGTTCTTTCCATGGAAATCGGTTTTCACCCCAACCTTTATAACGTAGAAAACCTTCAATACCTGCGAGAATAAGAATAGGAATAATGAGATAAAAAAATAGATATTTACATAATTTTGTTAGAAATTTCATTACTTGCTGGATTCTTTTTTATCTTGACTTGTATCGGTTCTTTTAGTCGTTTGTGTAAGACATGTTTTTATGCCCTGTTGTATTTTTTGGAGTTCTGAAATATCCCCTTGGGGCATCCAGACGCCTATAATTCGGTTTTTTAACAATGATATGACTGCTATTTCTGATGCAGGGGAAGTGATAATAAGTTCATTTTCCTGAGATTGATACTCTGCGCCAATCTCTTCTAAGTAGTTCTTGTATTCGTTCCAACCTTTTTTGGTTTCTGTATCGTCTTTGAACATGACTATGAACCCCGTTGCGGTTTTATCTCCTATTTTGTAAAGTGTGGTAGCCCCGCGAGGTAGAAAGGATTGGGCAAGAACATCTTTAGCCAGATAGCATTCCGAACGAGGAATTTTGTTAGATTGGTCCATACACGATAATTCTGGAATGGTATCTTCAGATTTGGGAAGTAATCCAGATATTTCCTTCCCAAAAAGTTCAAGGTCTGATTTTGCGTTTTGTGTGTGCTGTGTTATGAGTTTGACAAAATACCGAGTCTGATAAAACATGGCTTGATTCTCACCAATAAAACCATCCTCCCCGTAGGGGAAAACATTCTTATTGCGGTCTCTATGAACAGAGTATATTCCGAATGCTTCCAAATGTGTCGCCATCTGATATATTTGAACCTCTACACTTTTTTCGGGATTGGAATCATTGCGATAAAAAAGCACGGTTAATTTTTGAAAGTTATAAGGTAGGTATCGGTCTGCATCGCCATCAATATAATCAAACAAGTTATCTGGCGAAAATTCAAGAACCTTCTGTTCTTTTGTCCATGAGCCAATTTTATCAGGAATTTTATCTGTTGTAAAAACCTCTGTATTGGTGCTAATTACACATAAATATAATGCGGTTATGATATATGTCATTATGAATATCCTTTTCTGCTTGTTTTATTATCATATACTAACTTTGTCATAATTAATAAGAATAAGAAAAAAGCACTATATATTTCATATTAGAAGGCATATCATTTATCTTTACAAAACGATAGGAGTAGTTTTATGTTATATAAGGAGTATGGCAAAACAGGTTTAAAAGTTTCGCGATTAGGTATGGGAGGTATGCGTTTCGAGGAACCACATAAGACAGAGAAAATGGCTGAAGTGCTTATTCGTGCGTATGAATTAGGGATAAATTTTTTTGATACCGCTCCATCTTATTGTGATGACCAGAGCGAAGTTATCTATGGTTATGCATTCAAACAGATGAAAAAACCTCGAAGTAGTTTTTATGTATGTTCCAAAACGATGGCGGATAACCCCAAAGATATTCGCGAAGCATGTATGCGTAGTCTGGACAGGCTCGGTCTGGATTATCTGGACTTCTATTATGTTTGGTGTTTGGTGCATCCTGAAGATCTACCGAAGCGAAAGAAAAACGGAGTATTGGACGGCTTCCGCCAATTAAAAGAAGAAGGACTGATTAAACACATTTGTGTTTCTACTCATCTGGAACATAAAAAAATTGCAGAGATGTTAGACCAGGGCGAGGGTTTATTTGAAGGAATGTTAATCGGTTTAAGCGCAATTAATTTCCCTTTGCGTTATCCCGGTGTTGTAGAGGCTGGAAAACGGGGTATGGGTGTGGTTACAATGAATACCTTAGGAGGTGGAATTATTACCCAACATCCCGAACGGTTTTCATTCCTGATGAAAGAAGGAGATAAAAGTATTCTTGACTCCGCTATTCGGTTTAACCTATCCCTTCCCGAAATAACCGTAGCATTAGTGGGTTTCCGCAATGTAAACGATGTCGAAACCGCGGTCGAAAGTGTGAACCGATTCGAGCAGATGGACTGGTCTGAGATTGAAGCCATGCAAAAACACATAGCGGAAGTTCAACACGATTTTTGCACCCAATGCGGGTATTGCGAAGGTTGTCCTGCAGAAATACCCATCGTGCGATTAATGGACACATACAACTATCGGCTCTTATTCGGTCCCGAAAAGGCAATGGAACATCTGAAATGGCACTGGTGGACCGAAGACATCCGCAGTATTATAAATAGATGTACCCAATGCCGACATTGCGAAGAAGAATGCACACAGAGCCTCCCCATTCTGGAGCGGTTTGAGGAGTTATGCAAAGACTACGATGAATGGAAGAAGAAAAATTAAATTGGAAATTGAGTGAAAGATAAAGTGGCTCACAATTTAATAATATTTTGATGATTGTTGTTAAGTTATATGACAAGAAGAAAAATTTTTGAGTTGGTGGTCAAAAAGATAAAACGTGCCGGAGAGGGGACTTGAACCCCTATGCCCTTGCGAGCACATGGACCTGAACCATGCGTGTCTGCCAATTCCACCACTCCGGCAAACATTTATATATTTATATTTTATCGAAGAATATGATTTTATTTCAAAGGTAGTTATTATTGGTGTTTTTGTCTTTGGAATCAGGTATATTTTGCTTCGGGATGGAATGAAATTATAGCGGCTGTTGTGGATGTAGGTATGAATTGTCCTGAGTCTAATACATTTACACCGATAGGGTTCCCTCCGCCAAGGATGATGAGGATTTCTTTGTTCATTTGTATATTTGTTATTCCAGGATATCCGGGGGACCAACGTCTTCCCTGGTCTTGAGGTATGTGAAGTAAATCACGTAAATGTTGGTGGATATATTCCGCCGTGTCTTCTGCAATACGGTCACCCAATCCTTGTAAAAACAGACAGGATTCATTGTCTCCCTGTTTTTTAAATTGTTTCAATCCCTCTTCTATGTTTGGTCCGGCTGTAGTTATTTGTATTCCGACGACATCCCATTCGGTATCTTCTAATGGACGGAAGTATTGGGCACCGGAAACGGTATCTTTTTCACCTGCGCCAATAACGACAGTAAACTCGATTTTTCCAAGGAGTTCCTCCGGTTTTTGGGGATTAAATACGAGTAGCCAATCGCCATCAGATTTTGCGGGGAATAGACCGTAGATACCTTGTGGTTCAAGCCAATGATTTTTTTCAGCAATTTCAATCCATTTATTGAAAAGATGTTCTAATTCTTTGGATGAATGACCTGCTTTTTGTTGACTTGTTTTGCCCCCAAATTTCCAATTAAGAGAAAATAGGGTATTTTTATCGATGTATTGTCTGAATTGTGATAATGTTGTGCGAAATACCTTGCTTCGGAATCGTGGTTGTTCTGGATAGTTTGGGAATGGTACTTTAATAACTCGTCTCGGTAGTTGTTGTAGTTTCTGTTCCTCTTCTTGTAATCGTCGTGTGGCTTGAAGATATCGTTGTTTTAGTTGTTCTTTATTTTGTTGGAACAATTTATCTCGTGTTTCTTGGGAGGTTGTAAGTTGATTCATAATATTGACACCATCCATCGCAGTTCGGCAGTAGAAGACATCTCCGCGTATGTTTTTTATGTCTTCTTGCCCCATCATAGCGACGAATGCAGTATGTCTCGGTGTTACTGCTGCACCACCGATTAGAATAGGAATATTTAGGTTTTGTTCTTTAGTCATCCGCGCTACCGTTATCATGTGGTTAGCGGTTTGTACCAAGAGTGCAGACATGCCAATAGCATCTGCATGATGTTTTTTGGCATGGTCGATAAAATCTTGTAAGGGTACCATTACACCTAAATCTATGACTTTGTAACCGTAATTTTCTAACAGGGTTTTTGTCAAATCTTTTCCAATTGAGTGTACATCTTGATATACAGTGCCGAGTATAATCGTTCCACGAGTTGTGTCTGTCTCTTTGTTTTGTTGTTCTTGTCTTGCTTTGTATCGCAGGTATGCTTCTATGAAGCCCATAGCTTGTTTCATAACGTCGGCGGAACGAAGTAAATGTGGTAGAGAAACTTCACCTTTCCCGAATAAATCACCGAGTTCCTGCATTGAGGGCATAAGATATTCACTAATGAATGCTAATGGTTCGTGTTTTTCGAGTGCTTTTGCTACTTGTGGAACAATTAAATCCTGGTATTCGTATGCAAATCCATGAAACGTTATGGTTCCTTTTTCTCGTTCTTTATACCCGTCTTTTATCTTTTCACATATTGATTTTTCTAATGGTAGTTCATCATAGTTGTTCTTTTTTACAGTTTCTTTTTGTTTCAATGATAGGGAACGCTCTTCAAGGATAGTGAATGCTTCCATATCCCGTTCAAATATGATTTTTTTTGCAAGTTGATAATCTTCAGGGTCTAAATTTTCTACAAAGACATAATGCTGTGGATTTAGGATAGCGGAGTGTAATCCTCGCTTACGTGCCTCATCTAAAAATACAGATGTTAGTACTTTACGCATATGTGGTTTTTGTGCCAATCCATTTGTAAGATTTCCGACACCAATAATTGTAAGTGCTTCTGGAATCATTTTTCGGACGTGTTCAATCCCATGCAAAGTTTCAAGGGCATAATTTAGGTTTTCTTCAGGTTCTGCACCAATTGGAAATACATTGACATCAATAAATAGGCGGTCTGGAGTTACTCCGTAAGCTTTGGCACGGTTTACGATTTCGTTTGCCAGCATGAATTTTCTTTCAGCCACATCTGCTGGACCTTTAGAATCTGTGCATAAAGCCACATAGAAACAGCCGAAATCGTTCGTTTTTGAAAGGAGAAAATCGAGTTTTGTTATGCCTGGTTCTATTTCTTCGAGGGAGATAGAGTTTAGAATAGGGATACCTGCATAATATTTTATTGCTTCCACCAAAGCCTCTGGTTGGAAGGAATCAATAGAAAGGGCACCTTTGATATCGGCGCTAATTTGATGGACAACTTTACACAAGGTATCCACAGTATTTACTTGATTTGAATCCATGCATACATCAATAATTGAACAGCCTAAATCATCAATTTGCTCATGGGCAATATTTTCCAGAGTATCCATATCAATACCTGTATCAGTTTCTACTGCTTCTCGAACTTTTTTTGACCCACGGACGTTAAGTCGTTCTCCAATACGTATTAAATCGCGGGAAGCATCTAACGGAACTGCTTTTTGAACACCTGCAATAAAAACCTCTTTTGAGGGTTGTCGTGGAGTAGGCTTTTTATCTTTTAATCGTTCGACCAATTCACCAATATGTTCAGGTCTTGTTCCACAACACCCGCCCACAATGTTAAGTCCGTATTCTAATGTGAGTGTACTTAAAATATCAGCAAAAGGTTTAGGTTCAAAACGGAATACCGTCTTCCCTGCTTCGGAGATGGGCAACCCAGCGTTTGGGATGGTACTTAGAGGGACATGAGCATATCGTGATAGTTTCTCGATAGCTGGTCGCATAAGGTCAGGTCCGATGGAACAGTTAATCCCAAAAACATCTATTCCTAATGCTTCAATACTGAGTAATGCTGAATGGATGTCTGTATTAAATATTTGCATTCGAGCATGCATATCTACTGTAACTTGAGCAATGATAGGCAATACTTTGCCACATTTCTGCATAGCGTCCCGTGCCCCGAAAATTCCAGCTTTTAATTCCAATACATCTTGTTGGGTTTCAAATAAAATGACATCAACCCCGCCATCAATTAAGCCTTTTGTTTGTATTCGGAAATTTTCGCGAATATCTTCAAATGTGGATTGTGTTAACCCTGCACGAGAAAAAGTGAGCACGCGGTTAGAAGGTCCTATGGAACCTAAAACAAAGAGAGGTCTACCATCATAGCGAGGAGATTGACAATATTCTTTTCGGGCTTCGCATGCAATTTCCGCACCTCGTCGGCTCAGATAATAACTCCATTCTTTGTGAGTTAATTTTTGTAGTGTTAGATTATAAGGATTGGATGGAAATATGTTTGTATTCAATGCTGAAAAATCATATTCGGATAATCGAAATGCAGAAGAGCCGAATGTATTTGTCTCAACAGCAGAGGAGCCGACTTCAAAATAAGTGCGGTGAATTGCTCTTATTGCATCTGGAGCCGAAAAATTTATCAGGTCGGTGAGCATTCGGTAGGGTTCGCCTCCATAATACTCTGCGCCGAGCCCAAGGTCTTGAATTAAAGTTCCAGTGGCTCCATCAATAATTAATATTTTTTCTTTTATGTATTGTGTAAATTGCATGGAAGTTTCTCATATATTTGGGGAAAATTTGGATAAAATCATATCACAAATGAACGTTGAAATGATGTGTTTCTTATTCTTGTTTTGTTGTTTAGTTGGGAATAATAGGATATTTTTATGTTGCTGTTCCCAATATTTTTTGAATGTCTGTGATTGTAGCACCTGCATGTTTTCGTATAAGCATTTCAAGGAAATTTAGTGGGATGATTTTAACATGATACGGTGGATTAAAAGCCTGTCCTTTTCCAGAGGTATTCCCTGATGTAGAAACAAAATGATTTTTTAGGACAGAGACCGCCGTAAAATTATGCTTTGATAGATTAATAGGTTCATTTACATTTTTAAATATGTTATATTCCACTCTTAGGTCAGCTTCTGTTCCAGCAAGGATACAATAATCATTTCCTTCGCTTGTATAGAGATTATTAACTACATGGACTTGTCCAAATCTAACACGGGGCATACGAGAATCGACGCCATTCGTCCACCAGTTGTAAATCATTGTCGTTTTTAGTTTTCCTCTATCTGCAATTTTCTCATCAGAATTGCCAATAAGTGTGCAAAGTTTATGATTTATTGATGCTGACGTATAGTAAAATTTGCACCATGATACAGTTACATAGTTTGAACCGTTGACGATATCGATATTACCATCCTGTCCATCATAAACATCCAGATGGTCTAACCATATGTTTGTTGAGTTATCAACTGTTATGCAGTCTGGACCGTTGACATCGATAGCACCTGGACCTTCTATTATTAAGTTTCGGATGATAACATTCTGTGCATCCTTTATATAAAAACTTCCCTTTAAGAGTGCTCCATTTTGACCTATAATTGTTTTATTTGAGTTTACCTGTATTTTTGTAGATAGTCCCTCGCCAATAGTCCCATTAATTATTATCGTTTTTGGTTCTGGAGTGGAGAGATGTTTTTGAAGGTCTTCTAATGTTGTGATTGTTATTGGCTGAGTATTGTTTCCACCTGTTGTCCCGTTATTTTGTGAAGCCCAACCTGGAGGCGATGATAGGTACACAAGGTGCTCATATTGGCACCCTTGTGAATTTGTTAAGGTGAATAAAATTAGTACTGATGTAGAAAGTATTTTAAACATGTTTTAATTCCCTAATCATTTTTATAACGATTAGATTATGAAAAATATATTTGTTTTAATTATAGAAGATATGTTTCTTTTTTATCATACGTATCACTCTATAAGAAATAGTAATCAGCAAACGGAGTGTTGTTTTTGGATAGTGACATGTATAAAAAGTATAATGTAGAACATTTGATTTAGATTAATAACGACAGGAAATGAATATGCGACTGTCCGAACTATATCACAGCAACAAACCAGTTGTATCTTTTGAGCTATTTCCTCCAAAAACATGGCAGGGAATTGCAGAATTATATGAGCATTTTCGGGAATTGATGAAGTGTAAGCCCGGATTCGTTACATGTACTTATGGTGCTGGTGGAACTGCTTCACTTGAAGAAGCACAGAATCGGACGTTAGAAGTCTTACGTTGGGTTCATGGTGATTATCCGGAGGTACCCATTGTTTCACATCTAACATGTGTAAATGCAACAAAAACAGATTTGGTAAATTATCTTTATAAAGCAAAAGAGTTAGGTGTATCAGGTATTGTTGCCTTGCGAGGGGATGCTCCTGGGAATGTTCGGCCATTTATTCCCAAACCTGGTGGTTTTAAGTATGCGGTGGAATTGGTTCGGCTTATTAAGGCTGAATATCCTGAGTTTTGTATCCTTGTTGCGGGCTATCCTGAAAAACATCCAGAAGCAATTAGTTTCGAGGAAGATATACAGCATCTTAAAGAGAAAGTAGATGCAGGTGGTGAAGTTATCTTGACGCAACTGTTTTATAACAATGAGAATTTCTATCGATTTCGTGACCTTTGTGAAAAGGTAAAAATAGATGTGCCTATTGTTCCTGGGATTTTACCTGTGACTAATTTAGCTCAGGTTCGTAGAATTACATCGTTGTGTGGGGCGCAACTTAATCCTGTATTACTGGAACGATTAGAGAAGCATGAAAAGGATGAGGAAGGACAATTTTCTGTGGGTGTCTATTATGCGGGGAGGCAAATAGAAGATTTGCTTGAACATGGTGTTCCAGGAATACATTTTTATGTTTTAAATAAATCTCGTGCGGCGATGCATATTTGCCGTGCTTTAACGTTATAACCAATGTAAGGGATAAAGGGAAAACAGATGTCAAAAATATCAAAGCGAATATACCGCTTATCCAATAAGCATCTTTTAAGGCGACGTGATTTTATATTAAGTTCTCTTCTTTTTTCTATAGGAGGGAAAATTGTTTTCAGCGAAAACAGGGAAGATAAGAAATATGGGTGGAATACATATTTAAATTATGAGTCATTTAATGATGAGAAAACAGGTGCTACAATTTATAGACTTATTACAGGACCTTCAAAAAATAGCACTATTTATCAGACACATCCTATGTGGGGCATAAATAATAAACATTTTTATTTTTATTCTGACCGTACTAATGGGAAGATGCAACTTCACCGATTAGATATAGCCTCAAAAGAAATAATACCTGTATTTGAGAACAATGTTGATGATTTTTGTTTGACATGGAAATCAGAGCAGATTTTTTTTATTAAAGAGCATAAGGTGGTTAAACAGGATGTTTTGGGGAAGCAAACAGAAGTAGGTTTTATACCAGAATCTTTTGGCGGTGCAATCGGTGGAACTGCTGTTTCTTCTGATGACGGTTGGTTTTATTGTGGTACTTACAAAGATGGCGAAGAACACCGTATTTTGCGTAGGTTGAAATTGCAAGATGGGACATGGGAAGAATGTGTACGTGTCCCCTTCACAATAGGACATATCCAGACTAATTATTGGAATCCTGAACTTATTATGTTTTGTTGGGAGACAGGTGGAGATAGCCCACAGCGAACATGGTGCTGGTCAGAAAAAACAAAGGAAGCGGAGCCTTTTTTTGTGGAGCATGATGACCTATGGGTTACACATGAGGTTTGGTGGGGGGCAAATTGTGCTCTGTTTACTATCTGGCCTTATGATGAAAAGCATAAGAAATTACCACATGGCGTCGCAGAGACGAATAAGAAAAAAGGGGCAAAAGGGAAAATGAATGTTCTTGCGACATATCCTGCATGGCATACTCATGGTAGTCGTGATTATCAATGGGTTTTAGGAGATGATTTTGAGCGAAATATCTGGCTTATATCTCCTCAAAAAAAAGAACGGAGACTTTTAGTGACAGGTAAGATTTCTAATGATTTAAAAGTTCACCCACATGCATCATTTTTACCAGACAGTTCTGGTATTGTATTTAATTCTTCTCGGTTTGGTTATGAGGAAATTCATTTAGTCTTGCTTCCTGAGAAGTATGACAGTTTACCATTGGCAAAAAATGAGGTTTACGATTAGGGATAGGCAATTTATGAATCTTCTTTTGTGAGTTTATTTTAGGATAGAAACTTCCCCAGATACTTCTTTTGAGCAATATGGACCATCAATATATATTGTTTTGAATAATTTTATCTCTTCTTTTTTATCAGAAAATAAGAATTCACGAATATCTTCCAATGATGAAAAAGAAAGTTGAGGGACAAGTCCATGACGAATTAATTCAGATGGAAAACGATGCATTGACCATACAAGGATAAAGTTGGAAGAATCAACTGCTATTTCAGGTAAACATAATTCAATCCATTGGTCTTTAAAAACGGGTGTAGTAATGATTTGAGGTTTTGTGTTCTTATATGGGCAAATTAGGTATATATGAATTTCAGAGGTTGATGAAAATCTATTGCCAGCTCGTATGAACCATGTATATTCCGTATGTTCTTTAAAAGTGGTTGGCTGTAAATAGAAACTCATCTCAGGAACTTCTGTAGCGAAAGTAACATTGTTGTTATTATCAACTGGAATGGGTTCTTTTACCTGAAAAAAACGATGTACTATAAGTTCATTTTTCCATTGAATTAATCCTGCCAACGCAATATATGCAATGATTAGCATTGCAAAGAACCAAAACATGGAAAACCATCTCGAATTTGCTTTTCCATAAATAGATGCGAATAAAACAATTAATTTTAAAAAAAGATGTGTTCCTAAAAATATACCTAAAAAGGCAAATGGGATTAGTTGTGTTGGAACATTCGGGATATGAGAAATATACCCTGTAATATGAGCGATAAGAATAAAACATGGTAAAAAGGAAAGTATATCTATTACTGTGGTGAGATTGAGTGGTGCGGAGAAGAGCAGTTGAATCATGGCTCTAAACAAAAATTGGAAAACACAAAATGTTGCCATTAAAGTAATGTATACCCAAAATGTATTTCCTATCTCTAAAGGTAGGAATCCTAACATGTAAATGATAGGTTCTAAATACAATGCAAATATATAAGAGGCAACGATAACAATGAAGAAATGTGTTATTTGAAGAAATATACAAAAATGTTTCATTTATTTTTTGAAACCAAATATTTTTATGTTAATTCTAATTTAAAAATAATATTAATTTTTTATTGTTTTTTTTCTTGACATTTATGATAAAATGTTATAAACTATATATATTGAATTACAAGTTAAGGATTTATTTGGGCATAATATATATTAAAAAATTGTCATAAATGTAAAATAAGATAGAAACGGGATTTGAGATATGGCTAAGATACGTAAAGAGGAAACAAAATTAAAAGAGATGAAACATTATGAAGAAGTAGAAGTAAAAGACTATAATGACGAGGCTTTATTAACGCATGGAGAACGAGTTCGTCGGGGACAAATTTCGTCTGTTCAGCAGGGAAGATATGGGACAGGTCCAGCTCCTTATGGTTATCGTAGAGGTGAAAAGGGAGAGAAGCCATTGGTGATTGATGATTATGAAGCTGAAATTGTACGTATGATTTTTCGCGAATACATACGGACGCACAGTACAGGAAGGGTTGTTGATTATCTCCATTCAAAAGGGATATTGACACGTCAGGGGAAGAAATGGTCTCGACAAGCTATATCTATAATCCTTTCGAATCGCACGTATCGTGGTCGTGTATGTTTTGGTGGGATTGAGACGGAAGGATTACATGACCCTATTATAGAACCTGCTATGTTTTATAAAGCGAATGCGATTCGCCATAGTAGAAGTCGTAGAAAAGAGGATTAATATTTCAGAGTTTAGCCGTCAAGTCGTTCAGGAAACTTAATATCAGTAGGTGCTTCTGTTATATCTTCGTTATTTTCATGTAAGTCCTCATCATTGTGTGGAGTAGATTCTGCCATTTTTTGCAAATCTGCCTGAGGGATGTCGGGGTCGTAAGGTTCTATTATTTCATTAGATACCTCTGATGACTGTTTTTCTAATTCTTCGCTATCGTAGGAATCGGTCTCTTCTGATGTTATATTCTCAGTTGTTTCTTCTTCTTCTTTTATATCTTCATCTGTCTTTACAGAATGTTCTAAATAACTTGTGGAAGGGTTATACCCTTTTGTTGTATATGAAGTTTCATTTGTCTCTTCTAATATTTCGCGATATACTTCGTTGCCTTTGCGTGATATTTCCTGAATTTCTTTTTCTAACGGTTTTACTTCTTTTGCAATTTCAGTTTTAATTTCATCAAGATATCCTCGCAGGTCACGGAAGGTCCTTATAGCAATTTTTGCAAATTCAGGAAATTTTTCTGGTCCTAAAACAACGAGAGCAATCCCTGCAATGATAATCATCTCTGTAAAACCAATGCCTATCATAGGGATTCTCCTTCTTACGCTGGGTTCGATTGTCTACGCCGAACTAAATATGACGCCCAGATACTTATTTCATATAAAACGGTTAGTGGAACTAACATGATTATCATCGAGATTGGGTCTGGGGGTGTTAAGATAGCCGAAATTACACTAAGGCCAACAATTACATATTTACGGAGCTTACGTAGCGTGTCTGGGTTTAATAAATCGAGATAGACCAAAGCAAGAATAACCATAGGGAATTGAAATGCTAAAGCGAATCCAAATAAGAGTAGGACAATGATAGATATTGTTTCGTTTGCCCTTAATTGAATTTCCCAGCCTGTAGGGATCCATTGAAGTAAGTACGGGATAACCAGTGGAATAACTCCGAAATAAGCCACGATGACACCAATAATACCTAATGAACTGCATCCGAATAGGATTATTTTTACTAAGTGTCGTTCATTTGGTTTTAGACCAGGGAAGATAAAAGCACATGCTTGCCATAATACATAGGGCAAAGCCAATATGAGTCCTCCATAACCTGCAACTTTGAATTTTAATATTACAATTTCAAAAGGATTTAAGACGACCCATGGTATTTTATTTGATTCAGACTTCTTCTCGGTTGCTTCGTTTTTTTCATTTGTATCTGTCGGGTCATGTGCTGAATCTTTGTCATTTGAAAAGACGACGATTCCCAAATCTTGTAAAAGAGTCAATGGTTTTTGTAAGCCCAATAAGATTTGGTTTGAGAAAATATAGCAAACTATCATCGCAATAATCACAGCAATTCCCGAATGGATAATTCGCATCCTCAATTCGGCGAGATGCTCTGTAAAAGTCATACGTTTATCGTCGTCCCACATGGGCAATGCCTTTCCATTCCAAGGAATTAAAAATTAAGTTTATATCTGCAGTTTACTTTATTTTACCAAACAAGAACCCCTATAAACATTTATGAATGAGAGGTCATAGAAGTAAAAAACGGTATTGTTAGTTATAGTTTGTATTATTGACCGGCGAGACTCTTGAATGAGTTTAACCAAAGAGTAGCTATACCAAATGGGTCTATAATGTAGATTGCAATAAGTCCAGCAATAACTGCACCTATAATAAGGAACGTTTTTTGGTTATCTGACAAACCACCAGCTCCTGCCATTAGTCCACCTTCGCCAGCCATCATAACATTTATTTTTTCACCTGCTTCTGCTCGTGTTTTTTTATCTTCGAGAATACCTAACGTTTCATTAATACTAATAAAGGCACGATGCCACTCTTGTTGCATTTTTTTAACAGATACTTCTGATTGGCTATAAATAGCTTCTAAACTTGTTGCGGCGGATACTAAGTTCATCAAATTAGAGTCAATTTGATAATCCTCCATAAGGAGTTCTTTCAATACTTTATGTGTTCGAGCTATTTTACTTTTTATTTTTAAGAACTGATTTTCCAATTGTGCTTTATTTGCACCAGGGCTTGGATAGGCATTAATAATTTGATTAAATAAAAGCCAGTCGTTTAAGAACTCTCTGCATAACTCGACTCTTTTATTTAATATATCTACAATTTTTTGCTGTTTTTTGCTCAGAGCCATTGGTTCGTCCCTTCTATTCAGTTTTTCCTGCTTTTACTTAATTTATCAAAAAGTATATAGTCATTTAAACTTGAAACCTACCTGTTTATTTTTCACAGGGTTGCTTTGTAATATTTATTTTATCCATTCCAGTCAATATCTATCCATTTCCGAACTGAATTAATTAAGTATATCGCATTTGCGGACTGTAATTCCTCTCTTTTTATACAACGCTCTTCAATAATAGCGTGGTCAAGTAGGTATTGTCGGAATGTGCCTGGTAATAGCCCGCAGTGGATAGGTGGCGTGAATAGTCTCCCTCCAATACACACCACGAGATTTGCGATGGTGCTTTCTGTAAGATAGCCTTCTTCATTCCATAAGAGGACATCATCACAATCGGGACGTTCTTTTTTTGCCTCTTCATACATACATCGGTAGGTGGTCTTATGATATAGAAACAGATTTTTTGTATGGATTGGTTTTTTTGCAAATCCTACTTTTATTTTTTTTGTTTCTATATATGGACTTTTTTCAAAGGTGAACTTACCATCAGGTGTTACGGTAATCCTTAACCGATATAGGGGTTCGTTAGTGGAATGAATGTAATTGGTCAGTTCGGTTTTTAGGTTAAACATGGATAGAGGAAATTGGAAACGCTTGGCACTGTTTTCCAATCTTTGAAGGTGATGTGTTAGTAGGAAAATTTCTTTGTTCTCTACTCTTAATGTTTCTATTAGAGAAAAATATGAAGGGAAATTATTAAGAATAGCACTTTTAGATATGCATTCTTCCCATTCTTTATCTGCCTCAGAATCCCAAACAATACCACTACCTACATAATAATATGCAGTATTTGTTTTTTTGTTATGAATTAACGTTCGTATAGCCACATTGAAAGTGGCTTCATTTTTAGGTGTTATCCATCCGACAGCACCACAATAAATTCCTCTTGGATATTTTTCTAATTCATTAATAAGTTTCATAGCATATATTTTTGGTGCCCCTGTCACTGAACCTGAAGGGAATAATGCAGATAATACATGTATCCAACGTGTTTCTGTTTTGGCACGAATAGTAGAAGTCATTTGCCAAACAGTACGGTAAGGTTCACAACTGAAAAGTTCTGGAACTTCTACACTACCTATAATGGCAATCTTTCCGACGTCATTTCTTAATAAATCAACGATCATTAAATTTTCAGCACGGTCCTTAGGGTCGTTTTTCAGTTCGTGAAGGTTTTTTGTATCTTCTATGTTCCATCTGCCCCGTGGACGTGTACCTTTCATAGGTTTTAAGGTGATAGAGCCATCTTTATAATGGAAAAATAACTCTGGGGATATGGAAAGAACAGAAAAATCTTCAGTTTGGATATACACAAAGTAACCGTCACCTTGTGCAAAGCAAAGATGATAAAATAAGGATTGTAAATCCCCTTCAATTTTTGAGGTGAGTGGAAAAGTAAGATTAACCTGATACACATTCCCTTTGCATATATTTTCATGTATTATTTGAAACCTCTCGTTATATTCCTGCCTTTTTATCATAGGTTGCCAGTCATGTTTTGCCTGATACCCTGCTGGTTGTTTAGCAGAAAAAGATAAAGGGATTATTATAGGTTCATGAAAAGCACCGAACCATACCAATGGTAGTTCTGGAATATTTTGCTTTTTGGGGAAAGCATGGTCAAATGCGAGGGCTGATTCATAGCATACCCATCCTATAACATATTTTCCTTGATGTGCCCAGATATCGGCTTGAGTGATGACTTTATGAACTTCGTTTGGTGAAAACGAGAATGCTACTTCAGAGGGTCGGCTAAAATGCCATTCTTGTTTGTTATGAATAATGATAGTGTGAGGTGCCATTTTTTAATCAATATGGATTAGAACTTTTACTTTCATGAGTTTGAAATGCTCATGAAATAAACATTAATGAAAAGAGTATTAATCGCCAATTAGTGTGTTTAATTTTTCAAGGTCAGAGGTTGGTTTATTGGAAGTAGGTTTGTTTTCTCCCTCCCCAGTTTTTTCTTTATCTTTACCTAATATAGAGGAGATGAGTTGTTGATTAATTTTTATAGGTACACCACTTTTCATGGCTTTTTCACGCAAGTATAGTCGGTAGTCCTCTAAAATCTCGTTTTGAGCCATACGTAGTTCCATATCTAATAGTTTTTTCCGTTCTTCCTCCATTTTTTCCTTATCAGCATCTGTTGGAGGAGTCTTTTCTAAAAGCTGTACGAAATAGTTGTCGTTATTGAAATCTTTAATCGGTCCTACCAAGGCACCTACGTCTTTATCCTCGATTTTTTCAAAGATAGCTTCAGGTGAAATCATCAACCCTTCTTGATAAAGATAATCTTTGGCTGTAAAAGGTTTACTTATTTCTTTAACTTCGACATTTAAATCTGGAAACAGATTTGGCAAATCGTCAATCGATTTTGCTTCCGCAATAATCCTGTTCGTCAATTCTTCAACTTTTTTCTTATAATCATCTTTATTTTTTACTACAACAATATAATCCTTTTCTACACGTTCACGAACTTTTTCTAAAGGTGGAATTTCACCTTTGACACGTTCTATAACTTTTGCAATGAATATATTATCCCGAGCAGTAATCGTCTGATACTCTGCATCTTTTTCTGTGTCAGTGAATGCACCTCTTAACTGGTATACATCAAACATATTGACTCCTGGGATTTTGGTTGAGTCTTTTGAGAAAGGTCCTATTTTTTCTATTACTAAATTTTTCTCCCCTGCTATTTTTTCTAAACTTTTTTCCTGATTTGCTTTTTCTGCTATTGATTTGGCTTCTTCTTCCCTTGCTTTCTTTTCTTCATCCGTTAATGATGCACGAATCATGATTTGACGAGCATGAACTTCTCTTTTCCCAGTTTCCTGGTTTGTCCGCTCTTCTTCTACCTTAAAAATATAATATGCACCGAATGTATAAATGGGTTCATTAATCTCACCAACGTTCAAGGTGAATAATAATTCTCGATGTGGTGGGTCATTCTCACGTGGTGATTGCCAACCCATATCTCCACCATTTTTGGTTTGTTGGTCTGAATATGTATCGGCTAATGTTGCGAAATCTTCTCCTTGCTTTGCTTTATTATATGCTTCAATAGCCTTATCTGGAACAGGTGGTACTAATGAGATACGTACTGTTTCGATTGTTATTGAGTCAGGGTCGCGATAGATTTCTTTATGTTCTTCAAAATATGTGTTGAGGTCTTCATCTTTTATCTCTATTTTGGGTTCTACTTTGGCATATTTGATACGAATTTTAGTAAAACTGTTTTTAACTTTTTTGTCGATAGTTGTTGGGTCAAATCTTGCAGGTGCTAATAAAGCGTTAATAAATACCTGTCGAGAAATGGATTTTTGCAAATCGGCATAAATTTCGTTCCAGTTGATTTTCCCTTTATTGGCATCGACCCAGGCATTCCACGCATCGCGGTCAAATTTTCCATCTTCCGTTTTAAATTGAGGCCAATTTTGCATTTGTTCAATTAATAGGCTACGGTCTACCTTAAAGTTTCGTTTTTGTTCCTCTAACGTAATAAGGTTGGAGTCTATCATTTGTTGTAAAATTTTATCTGTTTCACCTGATTTCTCGAGTTCTTCAATTGTGGCTGGTTTATCGGGCATAGACCTTTGCTGAATAAGCATATTTAAATTTCTACGAAATTCACTTTCTAATACGGGTAAATTTGCAACAGTTGCCACTGGGTTATCTTTAAATTCAGGAGTGGCTGACCTGTATTTACCAGGCATCCCGAAAAATAGAACAAATGGCACTGCAATGACAAGAACTACAAACAATAAAATAGCACGACGATGTTTTCTCATTAAATCTTGAATCATAGATACAAACCTTTTATACTTTAATCCAGTTAAAGATTTTACGTTTGAAATTAGTATTTAGTTACAAATCAGGGATTTTGTTAATTGAACATTAAATGTATCATAATTGGTGTTTTATACTCAAATACGATAGGACTCGATATATGCTAAAAAAAGGACAAAACCAAGAAATTTTGTGGGTTTATAGAAGGCTTTACATGTATATGCTGAGTTCTATCGTTATATTAAGTTCTGCCCTATTAGTTCTGATGTTACCAGTTCAATCAGAAGGTAACACGTTACGTCAACTAAGAATTCCTACCGCAGTTGATAATCGGAAAACAATCGAAACATGGCAGGAAGAAGTTCATAAAAAATTATCCAAGATAGTATCTCTACCTGACCAAAAACCCACGTCTTTCGAAACGGAAAAAATAAATGAGGAAATGAGAGAAGGGTATAAATTAGAAGAGTTTAAGATTCAAAGCACTCTTCAAAGGAGTATTCATGTTTGTGTTGGTGTTCCACTAACAGATAAACCGAAGAAATTTCCTGCAGTCGTTTGTATTCATGGGCATGGTGGAAATCGTTATACTGCTTTTGAAAAAGAGCCAACTCCCTATCATGAGTTTGGAAAAAGACTACTTGAAAATGGATATATCGTTATAACTACGGATGTAGGTCAGCATGATATTTATGAGCAAGGTAGAACGTTGATTGGTGAACGACTCTGGGATTTAATCCGTTGTGTAGACTACCTTGAAACACTTCCTTTTGTAGATGCAAATCGAATAGGTTGTGCTGGTTTGTCATTAGGAGGTGAGATGGCGATGTGGTTAGGAGCGATAGATACGCGAATTAAGGCAACTGCTGTTTGTGGTTTTCTTACTTATATGGATCAGATGGAGAAAAATCATTGTATGTGTTGGAAATTTGAGGGACTTCGTGAATTGGTAGATTTTCCCGATATTTATGCTATGATGGCACCCCGTGCCTTACAATGTCAGAATGGAGAAAAAGAACCGCCAGACCAGTTTCCACCATCATTAGCACAAAAGGGATGGTCAGAGATAATATCTGTTTATCGAGTGTTTAATGCAGAAAATCAAGCAGAACTAATTATCCATTCTGGTGGACATGAAATAGCAATAAAGCCATTAATAGTATTCTTTGAAAAGCATTTAAAAGGCCAGACGAGTCAGACGAATCGGACAGGTTAAGGTGTTTTTCCTTTGCTCCATTCTTCGGGGGAACCCATTATGTCAGCATCATAAGAAGCAGATACCGTGCTGGATATGCCACCTCTTGGGTTACATTCTATTACAATAGACATTTTACGAGGTCGACAAGCAAAAACGAGGTCCTCTAACATACGATTTACCAGATGCTCATACCAGATACCTACATCCCGATAGGATAACAAATAGTATTTTAATGAACGGAGTTCCAAACAATATTTATCTGGCACATAGCGAATGGTTACCTTTGCGAAATCGGGTAGTCCAGAAAAGGGACACACAGAGGTAAACTCATCTGTCGTTGAAACAATTTCCATGTTTCTGCCTGATTCTGTTGTTGCATACTCATATTCAAAACATTCTAAACAGGTACTCTCTATTGCCTCTGGCCCTTTGAATGAGAGGGTTTTCCCTTGAGGTTTAAAATTACGAATGACCTTTACCTTACGTGTTGTGTTTTTCTTCTTTTCCATTGTCATTGCCTTTTTTAAGGTTTATTAATATGTATTCTATTCAATGATATAATACGATAAAAGGCTATTTATTTAAAAGGAAATATATAGTGCTATTGCGTGTTTTATTGGGAGTAGTTCTTATTATTTTAATCGGTATAGGAGTTTTTGTTTTTTTTGAAGGAGCAATACGTTCATTTTTTGGTATTGATGACTCTATAACGCCTCAGATTCCATTAGGTCCTGCTTCACCTTTGAATGAAACAGGTTTGCCCCGATATGAACTTCAAAGTCCTGTGCTTAAAAATAAGTCTTTAATTTTTGAACATGTTTCTTTACCGATACATCGCCATCAGTTATTTGATTTTGGTGTGGCAGATATTAATCAAGATGGATTGTTAGATGTTTTTTCCAGTAATTGTAATTTTCGCCCATCCATTTTATTAAATCGCGGTGGCCTTACTTTTGAGAATGCTGTGCGTGAACTTCAATTGGGTTTGCTACCAGAGTTGTCTGAGTTTGCTTGTAGCATGGAACCACCTAAAGTTGTGGAAGTTGGTTTGTATATTTACTATTTATGGCAGAAACTTCATATTTACTATCTACCTTCATCCACATTGACTCGTAAAATTACTGTCGATATTCGTGTGCCTCACAAGCGTACTAATTTGATTGAGCATCAGGGAGATATCATCGTACACAAGATTATAGAACAAGGGAAGGAAGATGAAATTGGGGAAACACATTATAATTTAATTTTTGAACGGGAAGCACTCGTGGTACTTGATATTGACCGACCTTCCATTCCAGTGGAATTCAAGATTTCAGATGAATTACCTCTAAATAAGATCTATATTGGAACTTGTAAAATGTCACCTACTAAACATCATTTTACATTAAATACATTTGATCGTCACACCTATTCTTGGGCTGATATTAATAATGATGGTAGAATGGATGTTTTTTCGGGACGTGGTGGGTTGAGAGGAAGTCCAGAATATGAATATCTTCGAAGACAATTAAAAGACCAACTTTTTATTAATAAAGATAATAACTGGTTTGAGAATGTATATGATGATTCTGGCCTTGTAAATTGTGGTTGTGGAACACGGAAGTCATATTGGGTGAATATAGATAATGATAAGTCCCCTGAATTATTTGTGATATGTGCTCGTAATGAGCCTTGTAGATTATTCCGTAGAGAGACCCAAAATGAAAAATATAAGGAGTGTTCAGAACTCTTTGGCTTAAATATTATAGGGGAACAGCCTTGTTTTTGGTTTGATATGAACGACGATGGTTTTATCGATTTACTGTCTTTTTATGATGATAAACTTTGTGCATTTGTCAACCAGAATGGAACTCAATTCCGCAAAGAATCGATTTCTAATGAAGGAAATATTATTTTAACACCCGCATTTTTATCGGCATGCGATTTTGATAACGATGGACAATTAGAATTCTTTTTTGCAAACCATGAGACATTTAAGACATTTCTCATAAGGCACATTGAGAATACTCATTTTGAGTGGCTTGAACCTAACCAATATGGGTTGCCTGAAAAATCGTTATGGGCGAGTTGGGCAGATTTTAATAATGATGGTTTTGATGATTTTATTTCAATCCCAGAAGGGGTATTTATAAACAATAACGGTGCATCTTTTACATCCACAAGTATATTATCTTTGAATCATATTCCTGTTACAGAAATGGTAGATGCAAGGGTTGAATGTTTTGACGGAGATAACGATGGAAAACAGGATGTTATTTTAGGCTATCGTATTCATGGTGATACGCCATCTGGTTATGGTCCATGGTGGTATTTAAGTTTTTTTCATAATCTCAGTATAACAGGGAATTGGGTTCAGTTTGAACTTTATGGGCCTGAGGGTAATCCTCAGTCTTTTGGGACAAAGGTACTATGTAAAACTGAAGAGGGATGGAGTAAAGTTCGTGTGGTTGGTGAATCAGAGCATTCTCGTTCAAATCAGGGACACTATCGTCTTTATTTTGGCTTGGGCGATTCATGGGAATTGCCTTACTTTATTATTAGTTCACAAAATAAAGTAATAAAAGAACTTCGTGATATAGTTCCTAATCGGTTGATACGACAAATAATTGAAATGAATGACATTCAAAGTGGAGATGTCAAATAAAATTCATTAATGTTATTTATACATATCTTTATTGGCGATGGTTTGCCATAGATTGCGGTTATAGAGAAATGGGATGTAAACACCACCAATAACAGGTCGGGCACGGAATCCAACGCATTTACCTGTTTTTGTGTCGTACCAATCTGTTAATGGGATACGGTCAGGGGTTTCATTCATAAAACGATAAAATGGCAGGTATAGCGATAAAAAATCATCTTTGTCTTGTGTTAATGTTGCACACCATATTAACCAATCTGTTTTTGTATAGTCTTTACGACAATCCAGAGGTAGCCCATATTGATTTTGTTTTGTTTTGTAATATTCCATCTCCATCTTTTTTATTTCTGTTGGAAACAAATTAAGTTCCAGAATGGCATCCCATACAAGGTTGTATTTCATACTCCATGTGTCACTTTTGTCGAAAGTAAGTCGAAAATGGTCATTATCTTTTGCACGTTCAATCCAATCTTGTGCCATCTTTTTTGCTAATTGCTCCCAATCTTGGGCAGTTGCAAGGTGCCGTTGTTGACACATTTTTGCGAAGGCACCTATAGCAACTATTGCTTTTAGCGACAAGTTAGTATTATGTGCAAGATGTCCCGCAAAATCATCGGTACATAGTTGATTTTCAGGATCTCCACCGTGGTTCTTCAGATAATTTGCCCACTGCTCAAGAAGTTCCCAATACTCTCGAGCGTAATCGATTTTGCCTGTAATTTCTGAGTATAAGGCGGTCATCAATATCATGTTTCCACATTCTTCTACAGGCATTTGTCTTTCTAATATGAAAACATTCTTCTCTTTCCCGTAAACTTGACCGTTAGCTTTTGGATAAGTTCCAACATCATGGGGTGCAAAATCAAATGTCCATTCGGGTGTTTGGGCAAATCTGAAAACAGGTTCAAGCATACCACGCAGTAAAGATGGGGTAAATAAAGCAAAGAAAGGTGATGCAGGATAGGAGACATCTACCGTAGCAATACAGCCGTTAGAAAAGCATTCTTTATGAAAAAACCATGGGGTATTATCTTTCCCAACAACTACTTTTCCACTCCCCAAAACGTGCCTATACGTTAAGCCTACCAATAATGCATATTCAGGACTTACTTGTTTGGCAGATTCGTTTATTAAAAAGGAATCCCATTCTTCACACTTCTGTTTTAAGGTGGGGAATTCTTTGTAAGCTTCATCTAACAGTTGAGCAAAGTTATCACCAAATTCTTTCCAACACCAAGGTCTAAGTCTTTCATGCATAAACTCGATAGAATAAATGTCATCATAACCAACCACTATGTATCTCGATTCTTTGGCTTGTGGTGATATATCTATTGGTATAGACACTGCCAATGCTACAGGATTTTCGCCCACTTCCTGGGGTGCAGTATTGCTATCTTTTTCTGGCAGTAATGTAGATTGTGTCCATGTATTTATTATGGATTTTCGCTCGCCAATGGATGTTTTTATTTTCTGGTTTGTAGAAGATGTTAGATATAGATAACCCCAGTCTATTCTCCTGTTATCCCCTGCTTTTTCAAGAATAGGCTGGTCAACGGTGCCTGCTTTCAGTAATGTTAAACCTTGCGGTGATGTTTGTCTTTCACATTGGACTGTCTGCTGTTCAGTGTCTACACACCAATCTGTACCTATGTCAAAGTAAACCACTGCTTTATGAGCATTGCCATCTATTGATGATAATTCAAATTCAACATAAGAAATAGGAGCAGTTAGCCAACGAAAATTTTCAGCGAGCATAGGTGTAATAAATGTTAACTTAAAAGCAACACCAGCCCCTTCATATTGGTAAATTGTTCTGGTTGGATATACCTGACATGACTTTGTTTGAATTGCTTCACCTCCTACCTCTGGAGGACCTATAAAACGATATAGTTTTCCATCCACTATAAGAAGTCCAACCATGGTTCTGGTTTTGCCTGTCCAGTGGTTACTCCATTGCTCAGTTAAGGTATCAGAGAAACTCCAAATGCTTGTATATGGGTCATGGACAACTAAAGGTATTGCAGGTGGACGAAAATTAGGAGGAAGTTCTGTTGCTTGAAGCATAAAATAGCCTGTTATGTTTAGTATCATAAAGGTCATTAGCATAGTTCTACCCTTTCTATAAAATTGTTTTTTAAAAACAGTGTTACCTAAACAATGATATATCCGCTTTTAAGCAGTGGTGAAAACAAATTTTCTTGGTGGTTACTTTTTCTTTATATACATACCACTCATGATAGATAACAACATCCCTATAATTATGAAGTCAAAGATGTACTTCCAGAAGTTTGTAAAGGATTTTCCTTTGAATAAGTCACATCCACATTTTGCATTCTCTGCTTCCTTAGTTCCTTCACCTTCGGTTGTTCCTTCTGTAGTTCCCGCTCCTTCTTTTTTGCCTTCGGTAGAGCCTTCTACACCCCCCTCTTTGGTTCCTTCGCCTTCTTTTTTACCTTCAGTAGAGCCTTCTATGGTTCCTTCTCCCTCATTTCCTGAGGAGCCTTCCTCGGCACCCTCTGTAATTCCCTCGCCTTCAATTTCACAGTTGTCGATTCCTTCCAGTTCTCCTTCAAATTCACCTTGCCAACGTAGAACTGGATATTCAGTACCTTGTTTTATGTACCATATTTCATTGAAATCCCAGTCTTTGTATGTAATACTACATTTCATCTCTTTTGTTGTGCAAGGTTGAGCCCCGTCTGAATTTTCCTGTTTAGACACCTCAGTGTCCCAATAGGAGTATATAATAATACCTTTATCGTTATATCCACAGAAACCACCTGCATAAATTGGTGACATTGAATTGGTTGCTGTAACAATACCGATAGAATAGCAATTGTTTATATCTCCACTATTTACTCCTGCGAAACCACCTAAAAAATTATACGCTGTAACATTCCCTTTAGCGTAACAATTCAATATTTTTTTATCATTTAATCCTACAAAACCACCGACGTATTCTGAACCGTTTTTGTCTAAGGTTGCAATGGAGTAGCTTTCTGAAACGGTTCCATTACTATTCCATCCTAAAAGTCCTCCAGATACGAAATCACCTTTTACTAAACCAGTGGAGTCGCAAACGGTTATACTTGCTCGTTCATTTTTACCAATAACACCGCCGACAGTATCGTAGCCCTCTACAGTTCCTGTGTAGCTACAAACAGCCACAGTTCCTCTTGAAATTAAACCAACAATACCGCCAACATACGTATTACCTATAACAGTATTATCAGAGGTCTTCCCAGAAACAGTGCAGTTTTCGATAGAGCCATTGTCACTTTGTCCAACAATACTACCAACTTTCCAATTACCAACGATTTTACAATTCTCTAAATTTAAAAGAGATACTTTTCCACCTGATACCAATCTTCCTATAAGCCCTACATAATCTTCACTTTTGCGGTTTATGTATAAGTTTGAAATTTTTTTGCCCTCTCCGTTTAGTTCGCCTCCAAATGGTATAATCGGTTGAAATCCTTTGCCATTGTTCCATGTCTTAGTTGATGTTGCATCAATATCTTTTGTTAATTCATATATCCCAAACCATGGATATTCTAAACTTTCCCCAATTTTTTGAAGTTCATCAATTGTAGAAATATTCTTTTTAGGTGGAGTTGGGAATGAAACTTCTCCTAATGTTTTGATATAAGGATAGTTTGTATTAGTTTTTATATCCCAAATATTCGTGAAGTCCCATTCCTCATACGTGTCTTTCTTTTTCATTTGTGCGGTGGTTTTTGATATTCCACCAGCAGAGTTTGTTATTCCTGCCACTTCCCTGTCCCAGTAACAATAATTAATTTCCCCTCCGTTGTTTACTCCAGTAAACCCTCCATAAAGTGTTAATCCATAAAGTTTTCCCACAAAATAACAATAAGATATTTCTCCGCCTTCATTTCTTCCTGTAAATCCACCGACCCAGGTGTTACCTTTAATATAGCCCATTGCAAAGGAGTTTTTTATAGTTCCTTCATTTTGACCACTAAAAAGGCCTATCCCGTTTTGTCCTTCTCCCACACCTAATACATAACAATTTTGAATAGACCCTTTATTGTATCCAACAAGCACTGCAACTCTATCTTTTCCCACAATAGTTGATTTGTCAACAGCCAGGTTATATACTTCCCCATCCTTTCCTATAACACCAAAAATTCCAACATTGTCAGTAGACGGTCGATTAATGTATACACCCATAATTTTGTGCAAGTTTCCGTCAAATTTCCCCGTAAAAGGCTTTTCTTCTGTCCCAATTGGTTCAAAACCCTTATCGTCATTCCATGTTTGACTTCCAGTAAAATCCAAATCTACCTTTAAAATATATTCTGCGGACAGAGGATAATTAGCATCCTTCCCAATTTTTAAAAAATCGGATACACTACTTATTTCAATAGGGATGGCATGCGAAGCATAGGTAATACATATTAATAAGCTTGCAAGAAGAAACATGTTAGTTTTTAAGTTCACAAATTTGGTCATAATAAAATCCTCTATTTACAAACCAATAATGTTAATTTCTTTTAACAATATCCAATATTCACAGGATATATTTATTATCCGTTTTAATTATATATAATTTCAAAAAAATATTTGACAACTTTATTTTAATGAATATTATAGTACTAAAATTTTAATTGTGTATAATAATAGCAAAATCATAAGTAAATTTCTATGGAAGTAAAAACTGTTACCAATCAAAAAATCCTGCTATCAGTAAAAGATTTAACGGTTACCCTTCGAACACGGTATGGTAATATCTATCCTGTCCAAAAAATAAGTTGTAGTATCAAGGAAGGAGAAATAATAGGAATTGTTGGCGAATCAGGTTCTGGGAAAAGTGTGTTTGCGTTATCATTAGGTAGGCTTTTACCAGAAGAAATTACCCAGATTGAGGCGGAAGAACTGCGGTTTCTAAATTATGATTTGTTAAATGTGTCTGAACGGGATTGGCGAAAGATACGAGGGCATTTTATTAGTTATGTATTTCAAGATTCGCTTGTATCATTAAATCCTCATTTGACCATTGGTTATCAGATCGTTGAGCCTCTGTATATCCATTTTAATTATAGAGAAGATATGGCACGGCAGGAGGCAGTAAAGATATTAAAATCTGTCCAAATACCTGACCCTGAACTTCGACTTAGTATGTTTCCACATGAACTTTCTGGGGGTATGAGACAACGAGTTGCAATTGCTATGGCATTAATTACAAAGCCAAAGTTACTAATTGCCGATGAACCGACCACTGCATTAGATGCGACTTTGCAAATTCAGGTTTTGAATTTGTTTAGAAAATTACATCGAGATAATCCTTTTACAATGATAATCATCACTCATGACCTCAGTCTTGTTGCTGGACTTTGTAGTCATGTGTGGATTATGTATGCAGGCAAAATTTTGGAACAATCAACGATAACTCAAATTTTTCGTAATCCCGCTCATCCCTATACCTTTGCCCTTCTTTCTCTCAAACGTAATATGGGCTCAAGGAGAAGATTGGAAAGTTTGCCTGGAACTCCCCCAGACCTGAAATCTTTTTCAAAATGTTGTCCTTTTGTGGAGCGTTGTCCCAATGCTGTAAGTGAATGTCTTGAGAAAGATGATGAACTTACTGAGATTGCCCCTCAGCATTTTACATCCTGCTGGCGTGTTATAGAAGGAGAAATAAATCTACGTTTGTAATTGTCAGTGTCTAACATGGTTGCAGGAAAAAAGGAGGATGTATTATAATTAATGCCTGATTAAATAAATCCCATCCAAGGAGAATTCCCCTGAATGTCAATACAGCGTACTTTTGTCATGATAAAACCAGATGGTGTTGCCCGGCGGTTAATTGGCGAATGTATACAACGTTTTGAAAGACGTGGACTTAAATTAGTCGCTATAAAGATGCAGATTTTAACCCGTGAAAAGGCAGAAGAACACTATCAAGAGCATAAAGGCAAGGAATTCTACGAAAGCTTGATAAGCTTTATCACCTCAGGACCGACAGTCCAGATGGTTTGGGAAGGTGAAGATGCTATAAATCAGGTTCGGAACATGATTGGTAATACCAATCCATTAAAATCGGAGCCAGGGACTATCCGTGGAGATTTTGCATTGATAACGCAAATGAATATTGTGCACGCATCAGATAAGACGGAATCCGCAGAGCGAGAGATAGCACTTTATTTCTCAACTGGAGATATATTACAATATAAGACAGATGATGAACATTGGCTAACGAGCAAATAATTAGGTTTCAGAATAAAACAAAATAACATAAAGGAGAATATTCGTGGCTGGTGGAAGAAAAATTCGCAAAGCTAAAATTAACAAACATAAACGTAAGAAGAAGAGACGCTTAAATCGTCATAAAAATAAAAAGTAATTAAAGGCTTGTTGTTTCAGGGAAGGGATATTCCTTTCCTGAAACAGTACTTTTAAATGAGCCTCAACCATTCAGAAGGGAGAATTATTGTGAGCGACGAAGAGAAGAAAATTATTATTGATGAAGATTGGAAAACAAAAGTCCAAAAAGAAAAAGAAGAACTTCAGAAAAAGTTAGAACAAGAAAAGGCTCAGAAACAAGACACAACCGCTGGTGGAGTTAACGAAGGTGATGAGGCTCTTACCCCGTCCTTCGAAACAATTGTGGGTATTCTTACTACAGATGCGATGTTGGCATTAGGTGTTATTGCTCCTCAAGGGTCTCAACAGGTTATTATTGATTTGGAACAGGCTCAATTCTTTATTGACCTGCTTATGATTCTGCGTGACAAAACAAAGGGAAATCTATCTCCTCAGGAAGAAGGTATTCTTAACAATTCCATCGCTCAATTACAGGAGATTTTCCTTGTTCGCAATCAGCAATACCATGAAGCCCAACTGAGGCAAGCAGGTATAAAACCTAATCCACAACAACCATAAAAATCCAATTAATAGTTATTTCTCAAATTCTTTGTGCCTTGTTTTATAGTAGGTTGTTCTTTACCAATCAACAATAAAACCTTCTTATTCCGAATAGGGTTCTTTGCATATAAAATATTTTTTAGGGTACAAAAAGTAAAGTAACATACGTTTTCAAAGTGCCAGCGGGTTATTTTGTAAAAATTGTTTCTGTTATTTATTATTAATAAATTTCGTTTTATTAATATATTCGTAGTAAGATTGTAATTAGAAAATATTAAAAAATCTATTAGGAGACGACTTATGAAACAGAAACATTTTGTCAAATTATGTGTGTTGGCTGTGTTTTTTTTAATGTCAGTTACACAGGCTCAGGATGCAAACTTAAATGTAAAAATATCCGAAGTAAAGCAATCAGAGACAACCCTTCAAGACCAGACGGATGTGGCTGTTACAATATATAACAATGACCGTGCTTTGGTACGCGAGAAGCGAAAGGTTAAGTTACCAGAAGGGGAGAGTTATTTGAAATTTATGGGTGTGCCAGAGCGAATCATTCCCGAAACGGTTAGTATGAAGTCTTTAACAAAAGCAGGAAGTCTTCGTATTCTCGAACAAAATTATGAATATGATTTGATTAGCCCATCCAAATTAATGGAGAAGTATGTAGGTAAAGAGGTTAAGTTGGTGAATAAAAACAAAGATATGGATTTTTATGAAGTTACCGCAAAACTGTTAAGTGTGAATGAATCACCTGTATTTCAGGTAGAAAATCAGATTTACTTAGGACATCCAGGGAATGTCGTACTGCCCGAACTTCCAACAGAACTGATTGCGAAGCCCACCTTAGTGTGGATGTTAGATAACGACCTTGAAGACCAGGAATTAGAAGCTACTTATTTAACCTCAGGTATCTCATGGAAGGCCGATTATGTACTTGTTTATGATGAACCTAAAAGTCAGATGGATTTAGAAGGCTGGATAACGCTAAACAATAATTCCGGGGCTACTTATCAAAACGCAAAACTAAAATTGGTAGCAGGAGAAGTAAATATTGTTCCTGTCCAGGCGCCCGCTCCTGTGATGGACCGTATAATGGTAGGTGCGGCAAAGTCTATGGAGGTTCGTGAGGAATCGTTTGCAGAATATCACCTCTATACTGTACCCCGAAGGACAACAATTAAACAAAATCAATCAAAGCAGGTAAGTCTGTTATCTGCCAATGGTGTCAAGGCAAATAAAATTTACGAATATCGTGGCAATACTGCGTTCTATAACAGTCAAATCAACCCTATACGAAATGAAAATATTGATGCTTTTTTACTCTTTAAGAACACAGAAAATAATCAATTAGGTTTTCCCTTACCCGAAGGGATTATCCGGGTATATCAAGAAGATAGCGAAGGAATGTTACAGTTTGCAGGTGAAGACCGTATTAAGCATACACCCAAAGATGAGGAAGTACGGTTACGGTTAGGGAAAGCGTTTGATATAATTGGAGAAAGAACCCAGACAGATTTTCAGAAATTAGGTCCTAATGTTGTAGAATGTGAATTTGAAATTACTATAAGAAATCACAAGAAAAATGATATTACAGTAGATATTGTGGAGCCGATGATGGGCGATTGGCAAATAGTCAAGTCCTCTATGGATTATGAGAAGAAAGATGCTTTTACTATTATTTTCCATTTGCCAGTAAAAACAGAAGGTTCCGAAAAAGTCTCTTATAGGGTTCGGATTCGCTTCTAATAAACATAATATTATGGCTATGGAGGTATAACTGTATCAATGCAATATCTTACTGTCCAGCAAATGCGCGAAGCAGATAGACGCTGTATTGAAGAATTGGGTATCCCTGGTGTTGTTCTAATGAATAACGCTGGTAATGCCGTGTTTAGAGAATTGGAACCAGGACCTGTGACGGTGATATGCGGTAAAGGAAATAATGGTGGAGATGGCTTTGTAGTAGCAAGATTAGCATTGGTGGCTGGATGGGATGTAAAAGTACTTTTACTAACAGACCCTTCCAATATACGTGGTGATGCGGAAATTTTTATGAAGGTATATTTGCGGTTGGGCGGGAAAATGATTGCATGTTTAAGTGATGTAGATGTCCAACAAAGTATACATCAAATTGCCAAAACCGAAACATGTGTAGATGCCCTATTAGGCACAGGGACGAAAGGAGAAGTAACGGGACTTTTGCGGACTGCTATAGAAAATATGAATAGGCTAAGTAATATTATTTCTGTAGACTTGCCTTCAGGTATGAATGCAGATACGGGAGAAATTTGCGGTGTTTGTGTTCGTGCACGAAAAACAGTCACATTCCAATATCCTAAAATTGGATTTAAGAACCCTTCTGCAAAAGATTATCTCGGAGAGTTGGTTATAGCAGATATAGGTATTCCGCCAGTTTGTGCTGATGATAATCAGTGGTTTGAATTAAAACAAAGAACCAGCAAAGTTAATAAGTCAGATAGGTCGGGCTTGTCAGACAGGTCATAAGGACAAAATTATGAGCGAAGAATCATATCGTGCTTTTGTTGCAATTGAACTTCCTGCCGAAGTTAGGGATATTGTTTGGAGTAGCACAAAACCTGTTTTAGGTTCGCTTAAATCATTAGTGAAATGGGTTCCCCCTGAGAATATGCATTTAACATTGCGATTTTTAGGAGGGATAACCCTCAGTATGAGTGAAAAATTAAGGTCAAACCTTAAAAAGGTTTCAATTCAATTTGCCCCCATAACATTTAGATTGAGTACTTCAGGTGTTTTCCCATCATGGAGGGAGCCAAGGGTATTATGGGTCGGTTTAGATGTTGTAAAAGGAGACTTAAATTTATTGCAGAGGAGAGTTGAGCAGGAAGCACAAATAATTGGCTTACCTCAAGAAAAACAAAGATTTCATCCTCACATTACAGTAGGTAGAGTTCGAACACCTTCTCCATTTATATCTAATACATGGAAAAATGTTAAAATACAATCAACACCTGAATTTGTTGTAAATCAAATCACACTATTTAAAAGCATCTTAAATCCAAATGGTGCAATTTATGAAGTTGTAGATACATTTCAATTTAATCAAGGAGAATAAGACTTGTTTCTTCGCGATTTAATATATACCTTATTTACATTATATATGCTTGCAATTTTAGCTGTTTGGTTGGGTCCGTATATTGATTTTGACTTGAGACAACGAAGATGGGGGCTCTGGATTGTGAAAATTGTCGAACCCATTATCCAAATCATAAGAAAAAATCTTCCTTATATAGGTCCTTTCAATTGGGCTCCTATTATTGCGTTGTTGCTTGTCTGGCTACTTAGAAAAATTATTGTGGGGATTTAATTCTTTAAAAATTGCATTTTAAATACTGTTTATGATAAAAAACTACAATTTTAGTTTGAGGCTTAATATAATTAATAAACATTTAATAAAAAAATAAAACAAAAATATAATTAATAATAGTGACAAATACTATAAGGAGAAAATCTATGGATTTAAGAGCATGGTTTAATCAAAAACAAATTTTATGCAAAAATATTTTTAGGAATTTGAGTATCCCAGAACTTTATGAAATTTCACTTCAAAAAGGTGAAGGAAAATTAGGAGCCAATGGGACTTTATTAGTTAGAACTGGCAAACGAACAGGTAGATCACCAGAAGACCGTTTCGTTGTGCAAGATGAATATTCAAAAGATGCTGTTGACTGGAACAAAGTAAATCTACCCACTACAGAAGAAGTTTATAATCATATATATGACAGGATACGAGGCTTTTTAAAAGATAAAGATGTATACGTTTTTGATGGTTTTGTTGGGGCGGATGAAAGATATCGAATCAAAGTTCGTGTGATAGCAGAAAAGGCATGGCATGCTTTATTTGCACGAACATTGTTTTTGAGACCTACACCAGAGCAATTGGAACATTTTGGGGAGCCGAACTTCTGTGTCTTTGCTTGTGGCGGTTTGAAGTTAGAAGGGGAGAAAGATAAGGTTAAGACAGATACAGCGATTATTCTTAATCTTAAAGAAAAAAACATCCTGATTTGCGGTTCAGACTATGGCGGAGAGATAAAGAAGAGTATTTTCACTGTAATGAATTTTATTATGCCAGAACAAAATGTGATGCCAATGCATTGTTCCGCTAATGTTGGAAAAGATGGTGATAGTGCTATATTCTTTGGCCTTTCTGGAACAGGAAAAACAACTCTATCAGCAGACCCAGCTCGGTATCTTATCGGAGATGATGAACACGGCTGGAGTGAAGATGGCATTTTTAACTTTGAAGGAGGATGTTACGCAAAGATAATTAAGTTAAGGAAAGAATCAGAGCCGTTAATTTATAGTGCTATTCGTTTTGGTTCTATTGCAGAAAATGTTGTTTATGACCCATCAACACGTGAAATTGATTTTGATGATGGTAGTATTACAGAAAATACACGGACGACTTATCCTGTGGAGTTCATCCCGAATGTTGTCCTTAGTGGTAAAGCTGGACACCCAAAAAATATATTTCTATTAACTGCAGATGCCTTCGGGATTTTGCCCCCAGTTGCTAAGTTAACCCCAGAAGGGGCTATGTATCATTTCCTCTCTGGTTATACAGCAAAACTGGCAGGAACAGAAGTAAATATTGTTGAACCACAAGCAACTTTCTCCACCTGTTTTGGGGCACCATTTATGATTCGTAGTCCGTGGGTGTATGCTCGTTTATTAGCAGATAAGATGAAAAAACATAGTGCGGATTGCTGGTTGATTAATACAGGCTGGTCGGGTGGTCCTTATGGAGTTGGGAAACGCATGTCCATTGAACTGACCCGCTCAATTTTATCAGCCGTATTAGAAGGCAAATTGAAGAATGCAAAGTTTATAAAATTAGACAAATTGAATTTAATGGTACCCGAAGCCATCGAAGGTTTAGAAGACCAACGGGTATTAATTCCAGAACATACATGGCAGGATAAAAATGCATACCAGCAAAAAATGAAACATCTTGTTGGCTTGTTTATGAAAAATTTTGAGCGATTTAAAGCTCAGGCAGATAATGCAGTGTTAGAAGCAGGTCCTAATTTATAACCTGTTATTTTATTAATTGGTAATATTTGGAGTACACTATTTGAAAAGTAGTGTACTCTTTTTTTATGTTTATTCTATCAAATAGAAACCCAATATAAGGAGATAATAAATGAAAAGACCTTTCTTATTTACAATGTTCTTTCTTGTAATTTGTATGTTAACAGATGTTATTTTTGCTGAAACTGCACCTGTTTTTCCTGTCCAAGAAGGTGTATTTATCAAAGAATGGCTCGTTTGTGGGACATTCCCGAATCCACTAAAGGAAGGGGTTGTAGAATTCCGTCATGATGAAACTACATTAGGGTTTTACATTGATTATCTCGCTAAGGCTGGAGGTGAAAACAATATAACCCCTGAGGAAGGGATGAGTATTGACCCTGGTGATGGTATAACACGTGTATGGAAAAAATATACATCACCAGAGGACTATATTAATTTTAATAACATCTTTGAAGATAATCAGGGAGGTAAAGTCGCTTATGCATTTTGTTACTTAAAGAGCGATATGGATAAAGAAGTAATTTTAGGTATTGGTAGCAATGATGGCGTTCGTGTCTGGCTGAATGGAGAACGGATTTGGGATAATCATTGTCCGAGAGGTGCGATGATTGATGACGATTGTTTTGAAGTATCATTAAAGTCAGGATTAAATCCGTTATTAATAAAAGTAGACCAGGGATTTGGAAATTGGGGATTTTATGCACGGGTAGTTAATAAAGAAGAGGTATTGAAGAAATTGAAAGATCTTCCAGACTTACGTGCAGATATTACTTATGTGTTAGAAAATAATTCACTGAGAGCATGGATGGCTCGACACTCTAAATATCGCTTATTAGACCCACCCATTCAATACACATTGCAATTACTAAATGCTAATGGTGAGTCTGTACAGAAAAATTCAGCAAATTTGGGGCAATCTGTAACTTTTTCACTTGAAGGACTTCCTGAAGGACCATATCGTTTAGAAGGAAAATTTTCATTGCCAGATGGAACGACCTTTGAAAAGCAAAGTTTCTATTATCATGGACAACCAACTGTTATCATTAATTTTGGACAGGTAAACGATGATATAAAACCACGTCAGATCGAACTCCTATATGATAGCCGACAGAGGACACTAAAAGATGAAGCCATATTAAAAAGTTCTCAGTATACCCCAGTGTTAGAACCTGTTTCAGGAGGGATTCAAGAATTAGATTCGGGTAAATATGCTGTATTACGAACCGATTTAAGCCCTATCTGGATACGGGTATTATTACCCTCGCCAGGATTAGGATATCAGTGGTATATGCTGAAAGATGAAGGGTATCGATTTGAAACGAAGGAAATTCAAGAAATTAATGCATTAGAACAAATTGAGAAGAATTTAAGGAATAGATATTCAAATGCATTGGAGTCAGGCACCTTCCCATTTTCAGAATGGCTTTTCCAATCCTACAGCCAGAGACTTATGTTAACCCCTGTCCATCAGGTGAAAGGGGAAATTTCTCCTGAGGAACGTTTGAGAAGAATTCAACGGCTATCTTCATTAAAAGCAAAAGTGGCTGATAAGGAAACCGCTACTGTTTGGTTTGCTCCATCTATAGAAAAAGTAGGAAAGAACGAACCTACTCCAGATTGTTCTTTAGAGTATTTACCTTTAGATATAGCGAAGAATGAATATGAGGCCTTTCAAGTTGTTATTACTCCGAAGAGCCCTATCTCCTCAATAAAGGTGAATGTCACTGATGGAAAGACGCAAGATGGATATACTTTACCAGCAGGACAGTTTAAGATATTTGAAGTTGATTATGTCCCTATTACAGTAGTGTCTGATTATTATGGAGAATTGACAGATTATCCAGACCCAATTGTCCCCGTTCAGGATTATGTTAAAGGTAGAACCGATGGTAATATCGTATTATGGGTCAGATTATATGTTGGCAAAGGACAACCACCAGGAATTTATGAAGGGTCTTTACAACTAAAATCGAATGAGTTGAATTTAGAAATACCCTACAAAGTCAACGTAGTAAATTATACTCTCCCTGTCGATACAAGCACAGAAACTGCATACGGTGTTTCGCCAGGTTATTCATGGCATGGTCCCTTGAACGATGAACAAAAACGTGAAGTCTTTGACCTATATATGAAAACATGCATGGAGTATCGCATTTCCCCTTATACTCCACATGCATATGGACCGATTACATGGAAATTTGAAGGAACACCCCCCGAGGCTATTGTCGACTTTACGGAATTTGATAAAGCAATGGAAAAATATTTAAATCAGTATCACTTTAATGCTTTTAATGTCGGAGGGCTTCCAAATGAACTTAATGGCGCTCCCCGTTATTCAGAAGAGTATAATCGTTTATTTGCCTCTATTTACCAACAGGTGCAAGAACATCTGAGAGAGAAAGGGTGGTTACATAAAGCGTACTGGTATTGGGTTGATGAACCAGCGCCCGCTGATTATGCAAGTGTAAAACAAGGAATGGAATTGCTTTATAAGGCGTGTCCAGATATACGTCGATTGTTAACCTGCAATCAAGAGCCAGCACCAGCTCCGTATTTCTGGGATGTTGTGAATCTTTGGGTGCCTATTTTTAATATGTATGATGAGACCCGTGCTCGATGGAGACAGGAATTAGGCGAAACAATCTGGTGGTATGTCTGTACTGCACCTCGTGCCCCTTATGCAAATAACTTTGTTGACCATCCAGCAATTAATCACCGCATTCGTTATTGGCAATTGGACAAATATAATTTAGAAGGTGACCTCTTCTGGTCCATAACATATTGGGCACAAAATCCATGGGAAGAGGCGATGTCTATCGGTGATGGAGGTCAACGTTGGGGTAATGGTGATGGACGTTTACTATATCCACCAAGAAAACAACCATCTTCTGAGCCTCTTATAGAACCGCCAGTACCATCAATTCGTTTGGAATGCATAAGAGATGGATTGGAAGACCGCGAATACTTGTTAGTATTAGAACGGGCTGATGCAAGAAAGGCTCCGATAGGTTTAATGGCTCGCAAAGTGAGAGCGGAAGCGTTAAATTATTTGACCCCGTCATTAAAAGTTTACGAGCAGAACCCAGTTATGTTTTATTATTATCGAGCAAAAGTTATGAATTTAGTTGCACGTATAGCACAAGGTGGCTCATAAAAACTGATGTATTTTGTTCATAGTAATTATTTATAGATATTATCAATTAGTAATTAATAATTAGTAATGATAAGGTATGTGGAATGAGCAGAACGGCAATCATTTTTCGGGAGGAAGCACTTCGCCATGATACAGGTCCTTTCCATCCAGAAAGTCCAGCAAGACTTGAGGCTATTTTAGAATCTTTTGAAAAATATAATATAGACCCACCAATATTGGACATAGAACCTGCAAAACGAGAAGATCTATTGAGAATTCATACCGCACACCATGTAGATACTATTGAGAAAACGTGTAAAGGAAATCTTGAATATCCTGACCCAGATACTGTGATGGGGGAAGCGTCATGGGAGTCCGCATTGTTGGCAGTTGGAGGTGCTATCTCTGCTTGTAAGGCTGTGTTAGAAGGAACCTACGATTGTGTGTTTGAAATCATGAGACCACCAGGACACCATGCAGAACCTAATCGGGCAATGGGTTTTTGCTTGTTTAACAATGTGGCAATAGCAGCACGATGGTTAACAGATGTGGCAGGATTAAAGCGAGTTGCCATCTTTGATTTTGATGTCCATCATGGAAACGGAACACAGAAAGCCTTTTATGATGATGATAGAGTTTATTATGTAAGTATTCATCAATTCCCTCATTATCCTGGGACAGGTTTCCCTGAGGAGAGGGGGAAAAACAATACAAATTTAAATGTGCAAATGATGCCAGGTGTGCCAGAAGAATTATGGCATTCTGCAATGGAAAATTTAATATTGCCAGAATTAAAACGATTTGCCCCTGAATTTTTAATTATATCTGCTGGATTTGATGCACATCGTAAGGACCCATTAGGAAGTCAGAACTTGGAGGAAGAAGATTTTGCAAAATTAACCCGTGCTATAAAAGGAATTGCGGGTGGTAAAGTAGTATCTGTTTTAGAAGGTGGATATAACCTCGAAGCATTAGGGGAATCATGTGTAGCACATTATCTCGCATTGAAAGAAGATAGTTAATGTGTGATAAGTGGAACAATGTATCTAAAAAATAGTGTGTTTACAGGATAAAGAATATGATGACCCGACGGGAAGTGTTGCGAGATATGATAACCGCTGGTAGTATTTTTTTTCTACCACCACATAATCGTATTTATGCAAACAGCGGTTCTTATATATCAGGTGATAAACAAAAAGGGGCTTCTGAACGTCAACAATATCGGGTTGTCATTGGGCAGGAAGGTAGTAATGCTGATTTTTGTGGAAATACGGAAAAAGTTATTCAGGCGGGGATTGATTCTGTGGCAAGATATGGAGGAGGAATAGTTCAGATATTGCAGGGGATTTATCGGTTTTCCAATGCTGTTTATTTGACAAGTCATATTAAACTTATTGGGAGTGGGTCATCTACAATTTTTGTAAAAGAACCATCTATAGAAACAGAGTTTACGGAAGATGCGGATTGGTATGAGCAATGTATAACAGTCAAACATCCAGAACAATTTAAGGTTGGCGATGGTTTATGTATTCGGACAAAAAATCCTCATCATGGGGGAATGGATGTTATTAAGAGAACTATTATCGCTATTGAGGATGACAAGTTAATATTAGATAAAGCATTACGGGATAATGTCTGGCTTGGACAGGAAACGACAATCGCTACCTTATTCCCTTTAATAAGCGGAGAATTCGTTGAAGATATTGTTATTGAAAATCTTGTTTTGGATGGTAATAAGGAAAATAATTTGTTTTTAGATGGAAATTATGCAGGTTGTATCTGGCTACAGGATTGTAATGAGGTTACAATTCGAAATGTAGAAGCAAGAAACTACAATGGCGATGGAATAAGTTGGCAAATTGTTCATGATGTTGTGGTAGATAATTGTTTTTCTCATGACAATACAGGGTTAGGTCTACATCCAGGGTCGGGTTCACAAAGACCAAAAGTAACGAATAATCGAATAGAAAATAATGATATTGGAATCTTTTTCTGCTGGGGTGTACAAAATGGAATTGCAGAGAACAACCGACTGGAAAATAACCGTATCGGTATATCAATAGGCCATAGGGACAATGATAATCAAATTCAAAAAAATAAGATAGTGAATTCTGTTGATTATGGCATTTTATTTCGGGAAGAATCAGAGCGATTTACAGCAACAGGTAATAAAATTAGGGAGAATGTTATAGAAAATTTGAAATCGGATAAAGGAGTTGGAATATCAATTGAAGGACTTACTAAAGGCAACGAAATACAAGATAACATGATTCGGGAAAGAAATAGTCAAGGTGATAAAATAGGTATCAAAATTGGTAAATTGGCAAAAGAAAATATTTTAAAAAATAACAAGATAGTGGGGTTTAAAAGAGACGTTGTAATAGAGTAACATACTCTTTATTTGAAACATAAACTTTGAGATGGAGGTTGTTATGGAGAGTTCTCCTTCTTTGTTCCAAATCATTCTTTGGGAACTCCAAAGATTCGCAAATCAAAACGACCTAAGATATTTAGTACCATCGTCCACAATTCTTATTATTATTGGTTTAGTATTACTTAATCGAAAATGGATTATTTCGTATGTAGGTGCTACATTATCTGGTGTAATACGGGGTGTGTTAATGGCGATGTTGTGTATTTGTGCTTTTCTTGCGGTCGGTAATTATATTGATAGTTTCGGACAATGGCGGTATGGGACGTTCTTTAATGCTTATGAGTTTTACCATTATTATATGGGTTCTAAATATGCAAAAGAAATTGGTTATACCCGTTTATATGCAGCCAGTTTGATTGCGGATGATGAGACAGACCGTAAGTATTCCAATTCAGATAATACCATTCGTAATCTTGCCAATGGCATGTATATTTCCGTCGATGAAGTTCTTAAAAATAGAGACCAGTATAAAAGCCGTTTTTCGCCAGAACGTTGGGAAGAATGGTTGAAAGATATTCGATTTTTTAAGCGAGAACTAACGACAAGTCGTTGGAACAACGTTCTGAGAGATAAAGGATACAATGCAACCCCTGTTTGGTCTATGTTGGTAGGAGGTTTTTTAAGTAATCCTATCTCTACCGAGAATCGAAATCATATGTTGATGTTGGCTTCGTTGGATTTGGTGCTTATTGGAATTACAACGTTAATTGTTTTGTATGCGTTTGGACTTCGCCCAGCGATGTTTATGCTTATATTGATTGGAACACACTATATGATGCGGTTTTCACACATGAAAGGGGCTTACTTGAGAACTGATTTTGCAATGTGTCTGGTTCTATCTGCCTGCATGATAAAATTAAATCATTATAAATGGGCAGGTTTTTTTACAGCATACTCTGTTCTTTCTCGTGTATTTCCTGCCGTGTTTTTATTCGGGCCAGGGGCACGTTTGTTTTGGGACCTCTGTAAATTATTGCGGGTGGCATATGACGAATTGAAAATTCGTTTTTATGACCAAAAACAAAGACGTATAGTTCTACTGTCTATTTTTATTGTTAATTTTATTATCTCATTGATAATAAGTCTTATCTTGCGAAAATTCCCATCGAGTTTATTTGAAAGTTTTACAATTCCTTGGCCACTCCCAATATTTGTGCACCTCATTATCACAATTCCACTTATTTTGTTTGGTATGTTGTTATTCTGGGTAGGTGTATGGGGATATTTTTTTAATCGAATGGAGCGTCATTGGGTACATTATTTTGTAACTTTTATCGCTACATTAGCCATTTTATTTATCTCATCGTTTTGTTATTATGGTGGCTTATACCAGTGGAGGGATTACGCAGATAAAATAGGTAGGCATAGCAAAGATATATCACCATGGCGTGTCGGATATAAATATATTTTTATTGCACAGTACCCGAAAAATTTAGATTTAAAGCAATCCCTAAAAGATGTAGCTAAAATTTTTGGAAATGCCTTGTTGGGACGTCCCTACATGACAGGAATATCCGAACAACCTACGAACCCACCTTCTGCAAATCCATCAAAACCACAACCAGTGACAAAGCCTTCAAATACAGAGAATTTAGATTTTGCATCTGCTATGAAAAAGGTTATTTCGCCTTGGAAGACATATACGCGAAGTATTATATATAAGGAACAAGCACGACGTTGGTGGGTTACAATGGCAATTGTATTGATTCTATGCCTAATTGCATCACGACGACTTTCTCCTTATGAAAGTTTTGTGTTCGGTTTTGTCCCATGTTTCTTTTTAGTCTCACCCACTTATTATTACTACATCATGTTAGCAGTACCTTTATTATTTTTCTCCCCTAAATCGGATTATATACCCCGTGCTATTGCAATTATCTGGTTGTATATCACTGCTATGGCTGGCTACTTCTTCTATACCATGTGGGAACAGGAATTCCCAACATATTATTGGTTAGGGTGTATGCTCTTTGTCCTATGTATTTATATGCTGATTATCGCAATGTTGAACAGCCTTCCTCTTGAATATCTAAAACCATGGCTTTGTATGATTAAAAGGTATATATTAGACTGGTTCAAAACAAAGAAGGGTAATGATAATGAACCCCCGATATTAGAAGAACAAAAAGAAGGAGATGTAATTTCATAAAGGTATTAAGGATTTGTAGAATGTTTAAGTAGAAAAAGTTTTAGTGTTTCTTTGAATTGCGATGAGAGAGGTGCTGTAATATGGTCTTTTCCTTTTATAATGGTTAATTCCGATTGTGGTAGGACATTTTTTAGGTTTTCTGCCCCTTTCCGTAATGGGTCATGTTCTCCTACAACCATACATGTAGGAATGTTAATCTTTTTTATTTCATCCTCATTCACTTTGAGTTCGGGAACACCCTTTAATACATCAATTAATGCTTTGGGGTCATTAAAAAACCGTGTTAATATTTTTACCCACAGTGAATGGACTATTCCAGGTTTCCTTCTGCTCGTATCAAGATGTGTGCTTACAGGTTCAATACCTGAATTATTCTCTAATTTTTTGATTAGTTTGTCTATTGCTGAAAAGAAATGATTTTGTTCTGGTAGTTCCCAGCCTGAACCGAGAGGAGATAAACTAATTACTCGGTCAGGATAAAGGGTAGTTAATTTAATAGCAATAAAGCCTCCCAATGAGTAACCAACAATATGTGCTTTGTCTATTTTTATATAGTCCATTAAGTTGATTATGTCTTTAACCATTTTTATTCCATATTCATCCGAAGTGTGTGGTTTGGAACTAAGACCATGACCCCGTAAATCAACTGCAATAATTCGGAAGTTAGGTTTAAGGGAATCAATTATTCCGGGTCTTCGCCAGTTAAGGTCAGCATTAACCGCAAATCCATGTATTAAAATGATAGGTTCTCCATGCCCTTCATCTGTATAATGAATTTTTATTCCCTCTAAATCAAAATATTCTCCTTTTGTTCGATGGGTAATTGTATAGTAGATGAACAATATAGAAATAATAAGAATAAAAACAGAAAAAACAAATAAATATAAAACTATCTTTTTACATTTAAACATATTCATTTAATTTTCTCCCCCAAAATTTTTAAATGAAAATTATGAAAAACAAAAATTTCTTTATTTTTTTTTCATATTTTAGGGCAGTAGTTATCTTCTCCAACACCAGGACAGGCATAATAGCCTCCTGAGTTGAAGAACTGAATAAGTCGCAGGAGTTCTGATAAGTCAATCTTCCAATCTTGAGGTTTGTAATCGGAAGTGTGGGGTGGGCAACCATAATCTGTCCCTTCGCCAGGGGCATACCCATCTTCAGAGCCTTGTTGACAATGGTAACTACCGAAATTAAAGAATTGAATAACACGGAGAAGTTCACTCAAATCTATCGTACTATCATTATTCTTATCCGCACTATGATATGAAGATATAACTTCCCCTTCTGTATTTCCTTCTAAAACCCCTTCGTTACCCCCTTCAGAACTACCTTCAGCAGTACCTTCTACCGTTCCTTCTACGCTTCCTTCACCTTCCTGCATACCTTCCCCTTCAATAATACCTTCCTGCATACCTTCCCCCCCTTCAGGTATTCCTTCTCCTTCGGTTACCCCTTCAGGAGAGCCTTCATTAGTGCCTTCACCCTCAATAGTACCTTCCCCTTCTGGACTTCCTTCGCCTTCCAATACCCCTTCCAATATCCCTTCTCCCTCAGTTATCCCCTCTCCTTCGGATGTCCCTTCTATAATGCCTTCACCCTCAATAGTACCTTCCCCTTCTGGACCTCCTTCGCCTTCCAATACCCCTTCCAATATCCCTTCTCCCTCAGTTATCCCCTCTCCTTCGGATGTCCCTTCTATAATGCCCTCACCCTCAATAGAACCTTCGCCTTCCTGCATACCTTCACCTTCAGAGGTCCCTTCTCCTTCGGGTAACCCTTCAGAGGAGCCTTCATTAGTGCCTTCCCCTTCGATAAGACCTTCCAATATACCTTCCCCTTCATAGTTTCCCTCCCCTTCAGGGGAACCTTCTATTATCCCTTCACCATCTGCACTTCCTTCAGAGAGACCTTCGCCTTCCATGCTTCCTTCCGGAGGACAAGGACCTGTGGATATAATTAGGTCTATAGAGGAACCATAGGGGACTTCAACCCCAGCAGATGGGGTCTGATTGACCACCGCATTTGCTGGGATTGTATCATTACAAGAATACTCAATATTTCCAACAGTTAATCCACTGGAAATAATTTGATTTTCTGCTTCTGTATAGTCCAGTCCCAATACATTAGGGACAATAACCGGACAGAATCCAGACGATACCACCAGGTTTACTTGTGTCCCTGCGGGAACGGATGTCCCTGCCTGGGGTGATTGCGAGATAACCGAGTCATCAGGCACGGAATTACTGCAAGTCCAATTGGTTTGTCCTTGGGTTAAACCTGCAGAAGTAATTGTATTTACTGCCTCTTGTAAGGTTTTGTTTACAACATTGGGCACTGTAACATTTACAGAGTCACCTGATATGGAAATGTCATCAATATTCCAACCTGCGTAGGTATCGCTATAGTCGGTAGGACCCATCACCCAACGGATGAGTAAGATGGGTTTACGATCTGCAATAGTGGAGATATTATAGGTTTTTAAGGACCAGGAATTTTCTTGTATTGTCCCTGATGTGTGGTTCCAGATTGTAGTCCATGTTGTCCCGTCTGTACTTACATCAATCCGTGCATGATCATAGGAAGATGATTCAATGCCTAACCAACGATAAAAAGATAGGGTAATATTTTGGGCATTAGAACAATCTATTGGATGAGAAGTTAAAGTTTCTTCACCCATATCATTTTCATAGGTGCCATTCAAGTTATAACCATAGACATATTGACCTGTATATCCTGAGGATGGGTCACCATCTAAGCCTGCAGGTTTACCAAAAGCCCAGTTTCCTGTTTTTTCCCAGCCAGGATCGCTATTTAATGGGAATGAGATAGGTACTGGATAAGCTTTTTTAAGTTTGACACTGAAATTTTGAGTAACTTGTGTTGAGGTATTGGTAATAGAAAAGTTTTTGGTATAGGTTCCTGATTGAGCAGGGAGTTGGGGAACTGTCAATTGAATTGTTTTTGTTTCACCTGGGCTTAATGACCCCGATGAAGGACTTAATGTAATACCTTCATCCACTGTTGATGTCCAGTTAATATTGTATTCACTTATATTTTCAAGAGTAATTCCGATGGAGGAGGGTGATATGAAATTGTTGGAACTCAAGTAAAAGAGTAAATTTTGTTGAGGGGTTACCAATAATAAATCGGTAGGTGTCCCATACTCAATATAGTCCGCTCCATAACCAATTTGAGAGGAACCATACGCAATGTAGCCATAGCCGTTGTCACCCCAAGAGGGCCCCCATGAATTTCGGATAATAAAAGAGCCTCCACCATAGTTATCATCCCAACCAACAATTACGACCATGTGATTGGGCAAGGCTTTTGAATCCATATTGTCGTTATAAACCCCCCCTTTATAGGCTAAGAAAGATTCCTTGGCTTCCATGGATGCGACAATAGGTCCATAATGATATATAGCAGTTTTGAGGGCATCAAGAGAGGGTATCCCTAACATGGGTCCTACATAATGCCAGTCATTAATGGTATAATAGTGAGGTTTGGGGCAACGACAACTACTACCATAACCCACATAAGGATAATCGGTTTCAAGGACGGCACCATATCCACCACACGAATCCGTCCTGCTTCCTTTATGCCAATCATGAGCGGAGATACCCCCATCACAGCCATACCAGAACAAGCCCGTGGCACAGTCTACCAGCCATTGTTCGGATAAATCTACATTTATACCATCTTTAATCTTGATGGCACATTCGAGTGCTCCAACTGTAGCGAAAGCCCAACATGAACCACAGTCTCCTTGGTCTCTTATAGGGGGTAACCCACCTGGCGTTTTTTCTCGCCAATCCCAACGAGAGGGTAATTTCTCTGTCGGGATGACGGGCTTATTTGTGTAAGGTTGTAATTCATCTAAATATTGAGGGTCAGGGGGAATATAGCCAGTTAGCTGATTTAAACTTCTCTGTGTTGCAGAAGTTTCTCCCACCTCAAACGTCCAATTATTAATTAATGCCTCCTCTTTTAGCCTTTGAATATCTTCCTGTGATAACTGTGCATTTGAACTTGTTGTAACAAGAAACATAAGCAAAGAAAGAATAGCAGGAAAAACGATAGAATATACTTTTTTCTCCATAATCACCTACTTCTTTGTATTATTATTAGTATCATAATTTTACCTCAAATCATATAGCAATATACATTCAACAAGTTTATTATCATTTAATCACGTTTTAAATTTTTCGGTGGCGGAGGATGTCCCAGTAGGCACCACGGGCACCGTTGCAGATGGCGTTGATAAGGTAATCGTGGTTACAGTAGGAGTAACTTCCTTCTTCGGTAGCGGGAAGGGAGAGAAATACAGAAGGGACATTCTTTATAAGATTTTGAAGGTAGATGAAGAAATGGTTATCTAATTCCTGGGAGAGGTAGTAAATGGGAAAAAGTAGGTTCCCATTTTCTTCAAGAGGTTTACCGTGAATGGTATTTTTTAAGTTGTGACCGTTGTGATGTAATGACAATATGTGTTGTCCTAATATTGTATAAGGATAAAGTCGAACACCGAATGATATGCCCAATGCATCGGGTTTAAGTTTTAAGGCATTTTCAATGGTGAATAGAGCGGTTTCTTTTGTTTCTTCGGGGCAACCTAATAGTAAATCGAACATGACAGCGATGTTTGTTTTGCGGAGTAGTTTCATTAATTGTTGTATATTTTCGTAACGATGTGGTTTAAATAAATAATGCAGTATTTCATTGTGTAATGAGTCTACGCCAAAATTTATACCGACACAGCCTGCCCGTTCCATTTTTAAGGCTAATTCTTCTGTGAAAGGGACAGGGGAGCAGTAGGTATACCACTTGATTTCTTTGTTGATTCCCCTGCAAATAAGTTTGTCACAAATTTGAAGGGCGTGCTCTAAAGGAAGGTTAAATTCGCTATCGCACCAGTGGAAAACATTAATTCCTCTATTTACTAATTGCTCAATTTCAAAAACGACAGTATCGGGATTCCGAAGTTCTATAGCGTTGTGTCCTGAGGCACTTTCGACGCAGTAGATGCATTGTTGGGAACAGCCTCGTTTTGTTTCGATGCCGATTTGTCCTCCTTCGGTGAAATATTTTTCAAGGTTGGCAAAGGAGCGACGAAATTTAAAGGATGTGTATCTATCGGAGATTTTTTTCTCTAATGGGTTGAGTAAAATATATCCCTGACTATTTTTATAAACACATCCGGGAAATTTTTCATGAGTTTTTTGTTCTATAGATGTGATGAATTCAGGGATAGTATTTACGCCGTTTCCGATAAGTCCAAAGTCTGCATGTATATAGGCTAAAATTTCACGGGGAGCAATGGAGAATCCGGCACCGCCTAAAAAAATAGGTGAGTGGGAAAATTGTTTGCAGAATTGCACAAGTATTTTAATAAAATCAATAAAAAAAGTCTGGCTTCCCATCATGGCTTCGTCAACATTACGAATAGTAATACCGATGTAATCTGGTTTGGAGTCATTCAAAGCATTTTTTAATGTTTCCTGCCAATTTTCAGAAAAGCACAAATCTATCCAGATAATTTTGTGCCCGGATAGGTATAAAACTTCTGCGATATACTCAAGTCCCACAGGTGAGATGGGAGGCTTGAGTAAATTTGGGTTGATAAGTGCAATTGTTTTTTTGTTTGCGGTGGATATAGGTCTAACCTTAAATTAAATATATTGGTCAATGTTCCAGGGTTCACGGTATGTGCGTTTTATCCACTTTGATGCTTCGGGGTCATCTTTGAATGTCAAGTTCTGTGGGTCGAAAATTAGAGGGCGGGAAACCATTGTGCTAATATTGCAAAGATGGCATAATACTGCAGTTTTATATCCTTCCTCTGCGGGGGCATTGGGTTTCTCTTCCCCAAGAATGGTTTTTGCGAAATTGACCGCATGAGGTATGTCAATATCACTTCCAGGATATACTTTGGGTTCCTTTTTCTTGCCATTAGGGAACACTTTCCAATCTCCACGGGTAATGACCAAAGTTCCTTTTTCTCCGTGAAATTCAGCAAAAGAGTCGGAACCGTATTCAGACCATAGACGGAGTTCCCAAACAACAGTCAGTTCTGGGTATTCAAGAATAGCAGTTTGGGTATCAGGCCATTCTTTGATATCTTTGGTAACGAATTGTCCACCAGTGGCATGAACGCGAAGGGGATAGTCAATATTTAAAAACCAGCGGACAATATCTAACCAATGTGCTGCCCAGTTGCCTGTATCTCCTGTTCCATAGTCGAGCATAAAGTGCCAGTTATAATGGACACGGTATTGGTTATAGGGTTTCATTGGAGCAGGACCTGTCCACATATCATAATCTAAATTTTTTGGAGGGTCAGTGTCTGGGACTTTAGGTAAAGGTTCTCGCCAGTGGATGGTACCTGCTCGGGCAAAAGCAATTTTTCCTAATTCGCCAGATTGTAGAAAGGCACGGGCTTCATGAAAATGTTTTCCACTGCGTTGCTGTGAACCGACAACGACCACTTGTTTGGGATGTTTCTTCATGGCTTGCAATACCGAGTAGCCGTCATAAATGTTATATGAGAAGGGTTTTTCTACATAAACATGTTTTCCTGCGTCTAAAGCCATAACCGCCATAAGGCTATGCCAGTGGTCAGGAGTGGCAACGACTACCACATCAATTTCTTTGTCATCCAACATCCGACGGAAATCTTTTTCAAGAACAGGGACATCCACATTATTTTTTTCCAAATCCTTTTTACCGCTATCGAGCATTTTTTCATCACAATCGCATAAGGTTTTTATCTGAAAATAGCCTGATTTAGCAAGGTTATTTGCCACCTGTGGCCCTCTATTACGACAACCAATAATACCTACACGCATTTTGGGTGATTGAGCCTTTGCTTTGTGAGTTAAAGTTGCAGATGCCATGGCTACTGCTGAGGATGCGATGAATTGTCTTCGGTTTAACATAATTATTTCTCCTTTAATATTAAAATATAAATTTACGAATTAAGTTTTTTTGCAAATTGTTTTAATGAAGGATTTTAATTGAGGAATCTTATTTTTAATAATATCCCATATAATTACAAGTTCAATTCCAAAATATTCATGGACTAAAATGTTTCGCAAAGCTACTATTTTATGCCACTCAATTTCATTGTGTTTTTTCTTAAAGTCATCTGGTAATTGTTTTATCCCTTCACCTATAATTTCCAAACATTTCAATGTTGCATAATGTCTCATATCATCTTTGGCAAAAGATTTATAATCAATATTCTTAGTAAATTTTTCTATTTTTTTAATGTGTTCTAATATTTCTTCTAATATAATTTTAATCTCTCTTTTAGACATATATAACTTCTTGGAGGATGCGTTTTTTTAATGATTTTTTCAATGCACCTTTCATTACAAGGTCTACCTTGTTTTGTAACAATGCTTCAAGATAAAGTTTTAATTCTATATAGTTATCAAATGTTTTTCCGTCATCTTTGAAATCAATAAGAATATCTATATCACTTTCGGTATTTATTTCGTTTCTCGCATAAGAACCAAAGATACCAATCTCTTTAATGTTATATTTCTTTTTTAATTCGCTTTTATGTTCTTCCAATATTTTTTTTATGTATTCAAGATTTATCGTTTTATTTACTCGACTATTCATATATTTTAGAGAATATAGGTTAAACTTATTTCAGACTTATAAGAAAAAAAGTTTATTTTTAAGTGTTTTCTGAAAATAATTATATAAAAATGAATAGGAATATTCATTTTTTTAATATATCTTTTAATTCATGAGCGACTTTTTGGGCTTGCTTGAGGTTAGGCATGCCCTGGTCACCGACAATTACTTCTGCGGTCAGGTAGTAGTCATAACCGATGTTCTTCAATGTCTGTAGTAAACCTTGCCAGTTCATATCGCCTTCAAGCAGACTGGGGGTGAAATCATTTAACGTTCCGCCACCGTTATTCCGTTTGAAATTTTTGATATGAACACGGGCAATGCGTTGTCCTAAAATTTCAGCCCAATGTTCGGGATAACCATTGATTAAACAATTACCCGCATCAAAATAGGCTTTGACCCATGGAGATTGGAATATATCAACGAATTGGGCAAACTCAAAGGGACCTGTGAGGAATTTGCTCCAGACATTTTCAAGAGCAATGATAACTTGATTTTGTTCAGCAATAGGTATTAATTGATGGATAGAATCCTGTGCCCATTTCCAGACTTCTTTTGCGGGGACGGTGGGGCGATTGGGGTCAAAGCATACATCCACAGTGCCAGGCAGGACAAGAACCGCACCAGCCCCTAATAGGTTGGCAGATTCGATATATTTTTTTGTGAACTCAATGGCGTTATTTCGTTCTTCTGCATCAGGACTTCCGAGAGAGCAACTCCAGTAGAATCCTGAGGCTAAAGAAGGAATTTCTAATCCTTCTGTTTCCACTACCTTCCGAATATGTTTTAATTCATTCTCTGTTGTGGTAGCGGATAGTTCGCCTGCTCCATAACATAATTCAATCCCATCCCAGCCCATTCCTTTTACTTCTTTCACAATAGATTCAATCGTTACCTCACCCTGAAAACCACAAACCATCCATCCATTCAATGCTGTTTTCAT
>DAOSBX010000015.1 GCA_035361075.1 Candidatus Hydrogenedens sp.
CCTGCAAGGAAGCCAACCTTCCAATCTTTTACCCATTTCCCCAAAAAATAAAGGAGAATTATAGATAATATTCCAAAACAGATAGGTAAAAGTCTCCAAATCCAAATGGTATTCGGAAAAATACGTACCCAAAAGAAATATAGAACTAATCCTGCAGGTGAGAGTCCATATTCAGGAACATTTATAAACAGTAATTTAATATTTGTCCACAGATCACATATTTTTATATTTGCTATATAGACATACTCTTCATGCCATATAGACTGTTCTGTAATACGGTATAAACGTAAAGCAAAAGCAACAAAGACGAGAAAAGATATAAGGAAATATTCTCTGTATTTGGATATATAATTGTTCAATGCACAAACTCTTTGCAAATAATTTTTAACAAAATATTGGCAAATTAGATATATATTAACTTAACTAATTTTTGCGAGGATTTTTGCTAATCTCCTCTCCGATTGTATAGCAGAACGGACAGTATGATAGTTGATTTTCCATGCATGTGCCATATAATCCCACAAAAGATTATTGTTTTCATCAAATAATGGAAACCACTCCCCAACAGCATGATTTATAACATAATCCATAACAAAACGATGAACGTTTTCATATGCGTCAAAGTATTTTTCATCACCAAATAACAGGTAAGCATCTAACATAGCCACAAGTGTTTCCGCTTGCTGCCAGAATTCTTTATTTCTTTCTCGTGCAGGACCATCATTAGGACCTTCACAATAAACACCCCCTTTTTCCCAATCAATTCCATATTTTATACAATGGTCAAACATCTTTTTCATTTTTTCTTTATAGGGTTCTACATCCTCACCAAGAATATTCAATGTATGATTTAACAACCAACAAAATTCTACATTATGACCAAAACTGGTATTATTTAAAGGCCTGCCTTCAGGGTCATCAGCATCACGGTCAGAACCCCAAACATTCTTAAATATAATAGCCCGTAAAGGTTTCCAATCAAAACTAAACTGTGCCATTCCTGTTCCATATTCAGGATGAACCATTTTATCAAAAATTAATTTAACTACATTCATGGTATCTTGTTTATGTTTTGGTGATCCTGTCGCTTCATATAAGTTTGTAAATGCTTCCATTAGATGCATGTGAACATCAAATGATTTTCTATCTCCACCATATACACCTGGTTTTTTAGGTGTCCAATCTCTCTCAAAAAATTCGCCAAATCCACCGTGTGCAATATCTACAGCCTGAGCCTTAATCGTTCTCCATGTTTCCTCCGCAAGTTCAAGGGCTTCTTCATCACCCGATGCCATTGCATATTCACTCAAACAATAAATACCAAAAGACTGTCCATACATAATTTTGCTCTGATCAATCGGAGTTCCATCCTTTTCTGTTATCCAAATCCATCCCTTATACTGATTATCCCAAAAATGTTTCTTTAGAAATTCAACCCCTTGCTCTGCTATTTTCAGGTATTTTCCATCACCTAAATTAGCTCGATGTGCAGATGAATAAGTATAAATCATTCGTGCTTGACAAATAAGCGTCTTCTTTGTTTCTCCTGTAGGTCTGCCTTCACGGTCAAGATATGTCAAAAAACCACCATGTTCCTCATCTACACCATGCGTTTCCCAGAAAGGGAGTAGTTCATTAAATAAATGATTTTGCATTTCTTTTAACAGTTTTTCAACACGCTCTTTTGTAACCATATTCATATATCCTTATTTTTTATTGTTCGTTATTTTGCACCAATTAAGTTTATTATATTATGAAGTTTAAATGTAAATCACTTCAATAAGAAGCAAGACAAGTCAGACTTGACCAAAAAAAATAAACATCCTTCCGCTTGAAATATTTTAATAAAAACTGATATACTTTTATTCTCAATTTAATAATGTTTTTATACGGTGTTCCCGTAGCTCAATTGGATAGAGCGCTTGGCTACGGACCAAGAGGCTGGGGGTTCAACTCCCTCCGGGAACGCCATTTTTATTTTAAATTCTATCAGTAAACTCTTGACAAAAGTGTTAAAATAGTATATAATATTTATTCTTGACAATGTAATGTAAACGTAATATCAATTTTATGGTATTATATATATAAGTAACTTAAAATGATTTGTTTGGAGTTATACTATGAATCATTCACGTATCAAATCGGAGATTCCAACCTGTTCGTTTTGTGGTAAGAAACACAATGAAGTTTCTAAACTAATCGCTGGACCTGATGTTAATATATGTGACGAGTGTGTTCGTCTTTGTGCTGATATTATAAGAGATGACCAAAACAGAAAAAGACACAGACGAACAGTAAAGGTACCTACACCTCGTGAAATTAAAGAATTTTTAGACCAGTATGTTATTGGGCAGGAGCAATCCAAACGCATTTTATCAGTGGCTGTTCATAATCACTATAAAAGAATTGCCTACGGTGGTGAAATTCAAGGTGTAGAAATACAAAAATCCAATGTTTTACTTATTGGTCCTTCTGGAAGTGGAAAAACATTACTTGCAGAGACTCTTGCCCGCATGCTTGATGTCCCATTTGCGATTGTTGATGCTACTACTTTAACTGAAGCAGGTTATGTAGGTGACGATGTAGAAAATATTATTCTAAAATTACTACAAAATGCTGAATTTGATATTGCTCGTGCTGAAACAGGCATTGTTTATATCGATGAAATTGACAAAATAGCACGAAAGAGTGATAGTCCATCAATTACACGTGATGTGTCTGGTGAAGGTGTCCAACAGGCTTTACTAAAGATTTTAGAAGGAACTATATCAAATGTTCCACCACAAGGTGGTAGAAAACACCCACAACAAGAATGCATTCAAGTTGATACGAAAAACATCCTCTTCATTTGTGGTGGTGCATTCAATGGATTAGAACGGATTATTCAAAAACGTGTCGGCAAAAATATCATTGGATTTAAAGCAGACATTAAGTCAAAGAAAGATTATAGTATCGGTGAACTGCTATCCATGGTAAAGCCTGAGGATTTAATTGCATTCGGTATGATACCTGAGTTTGTAGGTAGAGTTCCTGTAGTGGCAACTCTTCACGAACTTAATAAAAACGACTTGAAAAAGATTCTTGTCGAACCAAGAAATGCGATTACAAAACAATATGAAAAACTTTTTGAATTAGAAAATGTTAAATTACATTTTCCTGAAGAAACAATAGAAGCCATTGCTGATTATGCAATCAATAGAGAAACGGGAGCACGTGGTCTTCGCAGTATATTAGAAGAGATTATGCTTAACGTTATGTTTGAACTTCCATCGAGAAAAGATATTCGTGAATGCATCATTACTCCTGGAGTTATTACAAAGTCTGAGGAACCTCTTTTCGTATACGAAAGTGATATTCACAATAAAGAAGATATTAAAAAGAACACCGCATCAGCTTAAAGATTAGTATAATATCTCGTTTCACTGTTATATTTCACAACTATCACAAACACAAATCTGGATATAATTTATTTTATCTGCTGGGTTATTTTTATGAAATCTAAAAAACAAAAGAGTAAAAGCACCATAATCAACGCAAACAGAATATTCGAACTACCTGTCCTTCCTGTCCATGATATTGTCCTCTTCCCAAAAACAACAACACCATTACTGGTTTCAAGAGAGACCTCCGTTTGTGCAATAGAGGAGTCTATTCGTTCTTCTGAATTAATATTTATCGTCTTATCCAAAGAAAAAGCAGATGACACAAAAGAAAAAGAAGCCTACCACAACACAGGAGTTATTGCACAAATCCAGCAAACGCTTGCACTTCCTAATGGGATTCTAAAAATTTTTGTTGAAACACTTTCAAGAGGACACATAAAAGAATGGAAACAATTCGAACCCTTCATATCAGCAAAAATTGAACAAATCTCATTAGAATTTCCACAACAAAATCTTAATCGTAATAAAGAATTACGAGCTCTTCGTTCTCTTATATTAAAAGAATTTAAAACATATATTACAGAAAACACAAAAATACCTATCGAAGTACTAAATACCCTTAGAGAATGTGAGTCATATGAAGACTTTTCCAACATTATCTGTACTCATTTACATATTCATACTTTAGAAAGACAAAATTTGTTGGAAACACTTTCATTGACCTCTCTTCTCAAAAAAATAGCAAAATACTTAATCCGAGAGAATCGACTATCACAAGAAGAAAAATTGCTATCCACAAGTATAAAGGAATACACCGATGACGGCTCGGAACCATGGCTCACAGATAATCAAACCGAATCAGGTATTGATTTACAAGGGCTTTCTGATTATTTCTCAGACACTGAAGAATTAAAACAACTTATAAATAAAACAAATCTTCCTCCCCATGTTTTAGAAAAAGCCAACTCTGAATTGAAACGATTAGAAAAACTACAAACATTTAGCCCTGAATCATCAACTATTCGAGAATATATAGAATGGTTATGCAGTCTTCCATGGGATAAACGAACAAAAGACCAAATGGACCTTAACCGTGCCAAAAAAATTTTGGATAAAAATCACTTTGGATTAGACAAAGTTAAAGACCGCATACTTGATTTTCTCGCTGTTCGAATATTAAGTGGAAACCTAACTAAAGGTCCTATTCTATGCTTTGTGGGACCTCCTGGTGTTGGGAAAACCTCCCTCGGCAATTCAATTGCATCAGCATTAGACCGCAAATTTATTCGTATGTCATTAGGAGGTATTCGTGACGAAGCAGAAATTCGAGGACATATGCGCACATACGTAGCATCTATGCCAGGCAGAATAATTCAGAATATAAAAAAGGCAAATGTAATAAACCCTGTTTTTGTATTAGATGAAGTTGATAAAATTGGGAACGATTTTCGTGGTGACCCTGCTTCCGCATTACTTGAAGTCTTAGACCCTGAACAAAACAAATATTTCATGGACCATTACCTCGATGTTGAGTTTGACTTATCAGAAATCTTTTTCATTGCCACTGCAAATTACGAATATGATATTCTTCCTCCTCTTTATGACCGTATGGAAATTATTAAAATTCCAGGCTATACTCCTAATGAAAAGTTTGAAATTGCCATAAAATATTTAATCCCGAAACAAATAAAAATAGCAGGATTACATAAAAAGGACCTTGTTTTTAAACCTGATACTATTCGCTATTTAATATCTAAATATACAGAAGAATCTGGGGTTCGTGAATTAGAACGTCAGATATCAGGAATCATAAGAAAAGTGGCTCGCTGGATTGTAACAAATGTAAAAAAGCCACCAATTATCCTCACACAAGAAGAAGTAGAAAACATTTTAGGACCACCTATATATTCACGTTCTCAAACAATAAAAAATCTAAGCAGTGGCGTTGCAGTAGGATTGGCTTGGACTCCATACGGTGGAATAGTTCAAATTATAGAGACAAGCATCATGAAAGGGAAGGGTAGCCTTCTTTGCACAGGTCAATTAGGTTCGGTTATGACAGAATCAGCACAAACTGCCTTAACATATATTCGTGCCAATGCCTCGCATTTTAAACTCTCCCCTGATTTTTATAAGCAATTAGATATTCATGTGCACGCACCTGAGGCTTCTATCCCAAAAGACGGTCCATCTGCTGGCATTACTATAGCAGTATCTATTTTGTCATCACTCTTAAAGCAATCCATAAAAGAAGGGGTAGCTATGACAGGTGAAATTACTCTTACAGGCAGAATATTGCCTGTAGGCGGAATCCGTGAAAAATTGCTTGCGGCGCACACCTTAGGTATTCGTGAAGTTATCCTTCCAAAAGAAAATGAAAAAGACATTAGAGAACTACCGAATGAAATCAAAAAAAGCCTAAAATTCATTTTCGTCGAGAACATGAAACAGGTGTTCGAGGTAGTCTTCCCGAAACAACTTGCATAACTATCTAACTAAGTTAAAAACCCATATTCCCTTTTATGTAAAACTATATAAAAATTGCTATAATTTATTTAATTTCTTTTTATTCCTTTGTTAATCATATTTATATTGGAGGTGTTTTTTATGTCTGAAGGCATATATAACCACATTAAGATAGAAAAAAAGTGGCAAAAATACTGGCTTGACAATAAAACATTTAAATCTGTTATTGATTATTCTAAACCTAAATACTATGTTTTAGACATGTTTCCTTATCCCAGTGGAGATGGGCTCCATGTAGGACATCCTGAAGGATACACTGCTACTGATATAGTGGCACGATATAAAAGAATGAAAGGGTTTAATGTATTACATCCGATGGGTTGGGATGCATTTGGTTTGCCTGCTGAAAGACATGCTGTGCGAACAGGAGAACATCCAGCAGTTGTAACAAAAAAGAATTGCGACACATTCCGTAGACAAATTCAGGCACTTGGCCTTTCTTATGATTGGGACCGTGAAATTAACACCACTGACCCCTCTTATTATAAATGGACACAATGGATATTCACTGTCTTATTTGAACGGGGACTTGCCTATGAAACCGAAGCCCCTGTGAACTGGTGCCCTGCTTTGGGAACTGTTTTAGCAAATGAAGAGGTTAAAGATGGCAAATACGTTGAAACAGGAGACCCCGTCGAAAAAAAACTGATGAGACAATGGATGCTAAAAATTACCGCTTATGCTGAGAGATTATTAGAAGACCTTAATGAATTAGACTGGCCACCTGGAATAATAGCCATGCAGAGAGAATGGATCGGGAAAAGTGAAGGAGCAGACGTAGACTTTGGTATCGATGGAACCAATATGAAATTTACAGTATTTACTACACGTCCTGATACCCTTTTTGGTGCTACCTATTGCGTACTGGCTCCAGAACATCCCTTCGTATTAGAAATAACAAAGCCCGAATATATGGCAGAAGTAAAAAAATATGTAGAACAATCTACAAAGAAAAGTGCCCAAGAACGGATGAAAGATGAGAAAGAAAAAACAGGTGTTTTTACGGGTGCCTATGCTATAAACCCAGTAAATAATGAAAAGATACCTATTTGGATTGCTGATTATGTATTAGCAGAATACGGTTACGGTGCAATTATGGCTGTACCTGCTCACGATACCCGTGACTACGAATTTGCAAGAAAATATAACCTTCCTATCATTGAGGTCGTTTCTGGCGGTGATATTTCAAAAGAAGCATACACAGGCGATGGAATTCTTGTCAATTCACCATTAATCAATGGGCTTACAGTCCCAGAAGCAAAGAAAAAAATCACAAAATGGTTAGAAGAAAAGGGTTTAGGTAAAGCAACAGTAAACTACAAACTTCGTGACTGGCTCTTTTCAAGACAAAGATATTGGGGAGAACCTTTCCCGATTATTCGACTTGCTGATGGAACAGTTAAAGTAGTTCCTCTTAAAGATTTACCTGTCCTCCTCCCTGAATTAGATAATTACAAACCAACAGAAACAGGAGAACCACCTCTTGCACGTGCCAAAGATTGGGTTCAAACTATTGACCCCGAAACAGGTCAACCTGCTACACGTGAAACAAACACCATGCCACAGTGGGCAGGTTCATGCTGGTATTTCCTCAGATTCGTTGACCCTCAAAATGATAAGGAAGCATGGTCAAAAGAAGCAGAACAATATTGGATGCCTGTTGACCTATATATTGGTGGTGCAGAACACGCAGTGTTGCACCTACTTTATTCACGTTTCTGGCATAAAGTACTCTACGATGCAGGTTATGTTTCTACTAAAGAGCCCTTTAAAAAACTCTTTAATCAAGGGATGATTCTTGCCTATTCATATCAGGATAAAAATGGAAAATACTACTATCCTCATCAGGTCGAACAAAGAGACGGTCAATGGTATGTTAAAGGCACAGATATACCTGTGGAAACAAAAATCGAGAAAATGAGCAAGTCCCGCTACAATGTGGTAAATCCAGATGAAGTTATTGAAAAATACGGTGCGGATGCTATGCGAATGTATGAAATGTTTATGGGACCTTTAGATAGAGACAAACCATGGACAGATGAAGGAATTCAAGGTGTTTATAGGTTTCTACGAAGAATTTGGACACTTTTCGTCGATGATAACGGGAATATTTCCACACGATTTGTTTCTTCTGGCGGTGACCCTACTATCGAAAAAGAACTGCACAAAACAATCAAGGCTGTATCTGAAGACATTGAAAACCTCCAATTCAACACCGCTATCGCTAAAATGATGGAATTTGCAAATTCCGCAAACAAAACAGAGAAAATTGATAAACATATTGGTGAAAAATTTATACTTATTCTCTCACCATTTGCCCCTCATATCGCTGAGGAAATATGGCAAAAGTTAGGACATAATCAGACATTAGCATACGAACCCTGGCCCGAATATGACGAAAACCTTATCAAAGAAGATACTATAGAAATACCCATTCAGGTAAATGGAAAATTAAGAGGGAAAATTACAATATCTGTAAATTCGAGCGACAAAGAAATTCTGGAACAAGCCCGTAAAGAGGAAAAGATATTGCCTCATTTAACAGGCAAACAAATAGTTAAAGAGATATATGTTCCAGGAAAATTAATAAATTTTGTGGTTAAAGGATAGCTCAAAGGACATTTTGACGTGCTCACTTCCTTTACAAAAAAACTAACTATTATCATAATCCCTTTTATTATATTTACTCTATCTTCCTTTTTATCATACGGAGAAAAAATTTCTTATTCAGATGTTTATAACGTGAAAGAATTAGGTGCAAAAGGTGATGGGATTACTGACGATACAGAGGCCATTCAAAATGCTCTAAATGTGGCTGGTGAAAAAAATGGAGGAATAGTGTTCTTACCTGTTGGTTCATATCTCATTAAAGGGAATTTGATTATACCTGAAAATGTAACCCTTGAAGGGATATGGCGTGCTCCTTTCCGTGGAGAACCAACAAAAGCAGGTAGCGTTTTACTTGCTGTTGCTGGTAAAGGAGAAGCCGATGGAACACCTTTTATTCGGGTTAATACAAGTTCTATATTGAAAGGTTTTGCGGTTTTTTATCCCGAACAAACAAAAACAGACCCACCTATCCCCTACCCATGGACAATACAATGTAATGGCTCTGCCGATGATGTTTCTCTATTAGATTTAACACTTATCAATCCATATAAAGCCATTGATTTCGGAACATTTCCAGCAGGTAGACATAAAATAAAAAATATACATGCATATCCCCTATACCGTGGCCTTTACATCAATCAATGTTATGATGTAGGTAGAATCGAAGATATTCATTTTTGGCCATTCTGGGATTTAAATCCAAATAGCCCTCTCTGGAAATTTACTCAAAGAGAAGGAATTGCCTTTATTATAGGCAAAACCGATGGAGAAATGGGCTATAACCTTTTTAGTATCTTTTACTCAATTGGTATGCAATTCATTGCTGGACCTATATACGATGAAAATAGAAATATAACAAAATATTTACCTGGAAGTGGGACATATACCCATTGTTATATGGATATTACTCCATGTGCTATAAAAGTAGAGAATGCAATGGAAAATGCAGGCATAACCTTTCTAAACTCATCTTTTATGGCAAAGGTTGTAGTAAGTCCCTCTAATCGAGGTCCCGTTAAATTTGTTGGCTGTGGTTTCTGGGGTACAAAAGACTTAGATTATCAAGTTCTCACCGAAGGACACGGAAGTGTTACCTTTGATGCCTGTCATTTCAGTGGTTGGGACCGTATCTCTAAAGGATTTCCATGTATCAGCGCTAATAATCGCTATCTAATCATATCTAATTGCGAATTTATTGGAACCTCTATTGAAAAACCTATTATTCAATTAGGACCCAGAATCCGTTCAGGAATTATTAATTCTAATATAAGTCATGGTAATTTTGAAATCACAAATAACACATTAAAATCTGCCAACATTATCATTAGAGACAATGTAGGAACACCGAAAACTAATTTTGTATTAGATTGGACATTGTTAGGTCCTTTCCCAAACCCACCGATAGATACATCAACCAATCCCGAAATTTCTCGTGAAGGCTTCAATAAAGACTATTTAGAAGTTTTAGGTGGAGAAGAAAAAGCAGAAATACCAATAAATACAGATATAAATAAACTTAAAAAAATATATAACGATATTAAAATTGTTCCTTTCAATTCATCAAAAAATAAATCTACGAAGGTTAAACTTCATGAAATATTTGGTTTAGAACCAGGTATTGTTTATGCTTTCACGTATATTTATTCAAAAGAAAAACAAAATGCACTGTTTGAATTAGGTATGAATGATGGTGGAAAAGTGTTTTTGAATGGAAAAGAGGTCTATTCACGATTCACTAAAGAAGGTATGACGTGTGAATCTGGAACAGATTCTTTTACATCGGATTTAATGAATGGTTATAATACCCTTCTTTTGAAAATTGAAAATTTAGGTGGAAAGTGGGAATTTATATTAGAAATTTACCCAGACATAGAAGAAACAATACAAATAACAACACAAAAATATATAAACAATTAATCATAAATACATAATACTATGCTTTTTAATTCTGTTCATTTTGCGATATTCTTTCCTATTGTAGTTACCCTCTACTTTCTATTACCTCATAAATTCCGTTGGATTTTATTGCTTATCGCAAGTTACTACTTTTACATGGCCTGGATACCCATTTATGTCTTATTATTGTTTGCCTCAACTATTGTGGATTATATTAGTGGGCTATTATTGGGAAAAACCGAAACTGAATATAAACGAAAATTAATCCTTTTATGTAGTCTTATTGTAAATTTGGGAATACTTTTTACATTCAAGTACTATAATTTCTTTATGGACAGCATCGAAAAATTGTCCATTTCTCTAAATATCCCTATAAATATGCATTACTCTTCCCTTCTGCTACCGATTGGTATCTCTTTTTATACATTCCAGACTTTAGCATATACAATTGATGTCTATAAACGTAAAATAAAACCTGAAAAACATTTTGGTATTTTTGCCCTCTATGTTACTTTTTTTCCTCAGTTAGTGGCTGGTCCGATTGAAAGAGCGGATACATTAATCCCACAACTTAAACAATCTCACGATTTTAATATAAAACGTGTAAGTGATGGCTTAAAATTGATGGCATGGGGACTTTTCAAAAAAGTTGTAGTGGCAGACAGATTAGGTATGATGTCCGCTTATGTCTTTGCTAATCCACAATCGCATCAAGGACCAGGACTCCTTTTTGCAATGATTTTTTCCAGTTGGCAAATATATTGTGATTTTTCTGGTTACTCTGACATTGCAGTAGGGTCAGCAAAAATATTGGGAATTAATCTCATACAAAATTTCGAGCGACCTTATTTTTCTCGTTCTTTCCCTGAACTATGGAGGAGATGGCATATTTCCCTAATGAACTGGTTTAGAGATTATGTCTTTTACCCTTTGGGAGGTAGTCGATATGGCACTCTTAATACATGTAGAAATTTAATCATTGTTTTTACTCTAAGTGGTTTATGGCATGGAGCAAATTGGACTTACATCTTCTGGGGATTTTTAATGGGTGTGTGCCTTGTCTTATCCCTTTTGACCCGTGATATACGGAAAATCATTATTGAAAAAATTGGTTTGACCCACTTCCCTAAAATACATCAAGGAATACAAATGTTAATGACCTACTCTATTTTTTTGTTCTTTGGAGTTCCGTTCCGTGCGGAAAAAATAGGTGATGTATTTTATATCTGGTCGCACCTCCTAACAGGTTGGACTAATCCTACCCGTGGATTGGATTTTGATGATTTTGTCGTTAGTTTAGGTATGCCTACGGAACAAGAATTTAATACCGCAATAGTATCATTGCTATTTTTAATAGTAGTTGAAGCATTTCAATCTTATGGTATTTCATTGCGAGAAAAACTCGAACAACGGAATATGGTATTGCGATGGACGTGCTATTATATCTTCCTTTTTCTAATTGCATTTTATGGTGTTTGGAATAGTTCACCCTTTATATATTTTCAATTCTAAGGGACATTTATGAGACATGCTTTGTTCAAAGAAATACTACCAATTATCCTCCTAATTCCCTTTTTCATTTTCTTTATTTCCGTAAATGTTCTAATTGACCCTGCAGGACTGTTGAGAAAAAGTCAGGAAAAACAAATTGCCCAATGGCTTAATGAGGGTTATGGTGTTATAAATGCTATTAACGTAGATTATCGTAAAATTATTAAAGAACGAATTTTATTAATGCAGGGAAAACCAGACATTATTATAATGGGGTCGAGTCGTGCAATGATTATTGATTCTTCTTTCTTCCCAAACAAACATATTTTAAATTGTAGTCTTCCTTCCGCAAATTTAGAAGATATTATTGCAAATTATCAGGTACTTTACGAAGCTAAACAACTTCCTGAAAAACTTATTTTATGCCCTGACCTTCATTATTTTAATGCGTATGCGAAAAGTAACTTTCATCTATTTCAAGAGTTTGACAATGCTATGGAACGTATGGAAATAGTCCAAAATACTACGTTAAAAGACCTTATTGTTAAATGGATAGACCCACGGTATTTTCAGATACTTTCTCCAGGTTATTTTCAAGAATCTATTCGATTTCTTCCTGCATGGGTAGTAGGTAAAATTCCTCGTCCTAAGCCTATTGAACATTATGAAACAGAAGAAAAGGTTATTCGACCAGATGGTAGCATTATTTATGAATCCTCACGCCGTCAAAGGACACAACAGGAAATTGAATTAAAAGCGGAACGTTATGCCTTTAAACATCCCGAAGGTTTAATCAATTACAGGATATTAGACCCAACTCGAAAACAAATTTTTGAAAATTTCTTGAAAATCGTAAAAAAAGATGGCGTTGAAATAGAAGTAATTTTTATCCCTATTCATCCACGTTCGTATGAGATTCTTTCTCAAAATAAAATATATAAAATCATCATTGATGTAGAAAAATATATGAGGAAAGTTTTTAGTTCATTTGATATACCTGTTTACGGTAGTTTCGATGCGACAAAATGTGGATGTAATTCTACAGATTTTTATGATGCAGTCCATGCCAAACCTGAAGCAATTAAACGAATACTATCCCTTTATCAATAATAAACCTCTTATAAAAACTCATTAGTTAAATTCATGCCTAAAAAGGAAACTATTTTAAGGTTTCACTTAAAATGTTTAGCAATTCTTCATGAATATAACCATTCGTTGCAATAATTCCATTATTTTTTGAAAATAAATGAACAGGCGTTCCATCTATTTGTGTAATTTTTCCATGTGCTTCTTCCAAAATCAATTTGCCAGCTAAAAAATCCCACGGTTGCAATGAAGCATGAACATAAGCATCTGCAATTCCCATAGCGACCTGTATTAACGCTAATATTGCAGAGCCAATACAACGAACCTGTCCAAAGTAAAGCAATGGATTTATGAAAAAAGGGAGTCTTTCTTTTCTTGACGATTTTCTACCAAAATCCAATTGGACACATGCCTCATTTAAATCTTTCTTGGTAGAAACCTCTATCCTTTGTCCATTACGCCATGCTCCTTTCCCCTTTTCAGCAATAAATACATCTCCTGTAATAGGTACTAAAACACCAGAACAAACCAATTCACCCTTATTTGCAAATGCAATCGCTACTGCAAATGCTGGGAAATAACTCCTTACAAAATTTGCAGTTCCATCTATAGGGTCAATAATCCAAACACGCTCTTTACAATTTTCACTATATTGTGAGAAACCAGCCTCTTCACCGATAACAAGGTCTTCAGGAAAAATCTTCTTTATTTTTTTCACAAAAGAGCTCTGAACAAAGAGGTCTACTTCTGTCAAAAAGTCTGTTGCATCTCTTTTCGTTGAGATAGTTAATTCCTCTTTCCTTTTATAACTATCAACAATATAAGGCGCTATTTCAACAAAAAACTCTTTTATAATTTCTACTTCTGTTTTCTTCATAAACCACCCTTGTTGCCTTAATTATACATAAAAAATGGTTTTACTATTATTATAGATAAAAGTACCTCCCTAATCAGATATATATCCTTCGGGATTTTTTGTGAGTATAGTCCAGGAGGCTTTATCAACCCATTCATATAGTTTTTCTATTGTTAAACTTAATGTATACCATACAGGAACAAATTCTAATGTGATTTGTCCATGAAGATTATAACGGAATTGTGAATAACTCCATATACTTAAACCTAAAACTTTATGAAATAGAATACCCGAGAAATATTCCACAATAAAAATTATCAACATGTAAACAAATGCCCTAAAGGGGAAAGGAATACCTTTTGCTCTCATAGGATTCCTAAGCCATGGAGTTAAAATTCCTATCAAACCGTAATCAAATATCATCCATAGGGATGTATGCCCTCTTAAATTCACATTATTATTAAAAATCAAACCATCAATACTCGACATAAATACTTCTAAAACTAAACCAAATAATGCAAAAATTATAAAACGAACAAGCATTCTTTTGTAATAATTCACCATTGTACTACCTTATTATATATCGTGTAATTTGTATTGGATTAAAAAGTTTCTGTGACAGATTTCTACAACATTTTTATAATCAACAATTGATTATTGTAGATTATTTGGTGCTTGTAGACTTCATTAATCACAAGAATGTTTCATTTTCTTCGTGCTATAGGTAAGTCGAAGCCAAAAATACTTCCTTTGCCGAGCTGACTTCTTACAAACACCCTTCCCCCATGGCTCTCGATAACCTGACGAACGATATATAAGCCTAAACCAGAACCCGTAGTATCAACTCCTTCAATTTTCTGTTGTTTTAACCTAACAAACTCTTTAAATAGTTTTGGTATATCTTCTTGTGATATACCAATCCCATTATCCTCAACTTCAACTCTCACATAAGAGGAATGAGTAAATACTCGAACAATTATTTTGCCATTCTGTGGAGTGTATTTGATAGCATTTGTTAAAAAATTAAGAATAGCCTCACGTATTAGCCGTTGAATACCTAATATATATATCTTTTTTTCAGGCAAATCCACTTTTATTGTATGTTTCTTACTTGCTATTAAATCTTGATTTTCTTCAAGAATTTTTTCAATGAGGCTATTTAACTCAAATTCTTTTGCTTCTCTTAATAAGTCAGCATTTTCCATTACAGAAAGATTTTCTAAGTCATGTAGAAAGGATACCAATTCATCAATTCGTGTTAGTGAGCGTTGAACCCAAGATTGTTGCGTTTCATTTAGTTCTCCTCCATAACCATAAAGTAAATTCTGCAAATGCATGGCTATTGCAGAAATGGGAGCCCTTAAATTATGTAAGGCTATTTGCAAAAATCCTTTTCTCTGATCACATAACCTTTCCAAATCTTTGTTAATTCTTACAATTTGTCTTTGCCCTTCTCTCAGGAAATACATCAAATGAGTTGTAAGTGATGCGGTCAAAAAGAATAACAACCCTTGAACAACAGCCACCGTTATGATATATGTCCCCGTAGGTGGAACATTTGATGGAACTGCTCCTATTGGGTAAATAGGGGGAATCCATTGTTGCCAACTAACAATTGCTAATGCTAAAAAAAGTAAATACCCATAAGCTGTATAAACAAACGCAATTAAAGGGCTAAACAAAATACTGGTTATGATTACATGAAAAATAAAAAATGTCTGAAAAGGAGAATATACACCCCCAATTAACCATATAGCAATTGTTAGAAATAAAAAATCAGTGGCTATTGATAAATGTAAAATAACAACAAGCAAAAGATGATATTTTTTTGATTTTTCCTTTTTCTTTCTTGCTGGAAATGCAATTGCAAAGTTTACTGTATTCACAAGAAATAGAAGAATCGCTAACAGAATTAAAGCCTTGTGATTTAACTCATAAATTTTTAACACATATTTCGCAAAAAGTGAACCTACAACAATTAAAAAGGAAACAAGAAATCGAACAATCGTAAAGTCATATAATTGGTCTTCTAATCGAAGGCTATGTAAAAAAACAGGGAACGAACCTTCTTCATCACGAAGAAAAAAACGAATTAGTTTAGATAATATCGATTGAGAATATTTCCCAGTCGAATTTGTCATTTATTTCCTTCAGAATATGAATTCATATAATAGTTATTATATAAAAAAACGGAGCAAAGCTCCGTTTTTAATATTAGTCAGAAAGGGGCTATTTATTATGCTACACCCAGTTTTGCTTTTAATGTCGAAATCAGAACCTTCGGGTCAACAGGCTTCTGGAAAATCCCAGCCAGTCCTAACTCGCGGGCATCTATGTTGTATCGAACCGCATCACCTGCGGAACTCAACATATACATCGGTCCGGGATATTTATCTTCTTTAAGTTTTGTTGCAACTTGACTTCCTGAATCTACATTTTCCATCATCAAGTCGATGATAACCGCATCTGGTTGTATCCTTTGAACTGCCTTTAAACCTTCTTCTCCGTTAGCCGCCTCTCCGACAACAAATCCGGCGGATTCTAACATAACTCTTAATGCAGAACGAATATCAGGGTCATCATCAATAATAAGAATAACTTTCTTTTGTTCCATGTTCCCTTCTCCTTTGTTGATTTAATATTTTATTTAGATATTGCCATGCTAATTCAAGATTATCGTTTGCTTCTTCAGTAATCCCTTCACCTATCGTAAAATCATAACCTCTAATACCTAACATCCATGTTTCTGGTGCAGAACCAAAATATTCATCACAAATAGCGACTACTGATTCTGCATTCAGAGAATGTGTTGTAAAGGTTATATCTTTAGAAGGGAATACTCTCTTTATGTAAAAAGGCTCTTCACCTTCTTTCGTTGCATCTACAAATATTACTTTATCATAGTTTGCCAGTTCAGCAGCCAATTCGACATTTAACTGGTAATCTGCATCGGTATCAATATTGACTTGGGTCATCTGTTGAATACGTTGGACAAATAAGTGTCCTAACACATCATCATGACGCCCAGGATTCCCATATCCGAAGATAAGTATTTTATCATCCTCTGATACGTTCATGAACAACCTCACCTTCATGGTTCATTATTTGCACATGCAATGGCATCTGTCCTAACGCATGGGTTGCACAACTTAAACATGGGTCATAAGCACGAATACCTACTTCAATAGTATTCAACAACCCTTCCGTTATTTCAGACTTCCCTTGCAAATAATCCTTTGCAAGAACATTTACAACCTGATTCATAGGTTCATTATTATTGGTCGTAGATACAATTAGATTTGCAAGAACAATCTGGTCATTGTCATTAATTTCGTAATGATGGAATAATGTTCCACGTGGAGCTTCTATCAATGCAACACCGCGTTTCTGTTTCGTTCCCTGAGTAATTAGATTTGTCCCCTGCAAATCAGGGTCGTTTAACAAATCTTTTATTTTCTCAGCAGAGTGTAACATTTCAATTAATCTCGCCCAGTGATATGCCATAGAAGCATTTATAGGCTTTCCACCTGTCAATGACATTAACTCCTGTCGTTCTTTCTCTGCTAATGGCGTATCAATAAAATCACAGTTGTTAATTCTTGCTAATGGCCCTACACGATACCATCCCTTTTCTTTTCCCAAAGAACGAATAAACGGGAACTTCATATAACTCCACGGACGAACTTCTTCAGCAATATAATCAAGATAATTTTCGGGCTTAACCATATCAAAGATTATTTTTCCATCTGCTGTTTTAGCCCTTAATAAACCATCATACAGGTCAAGACAGCCATCTTTACGAACTATACTTAAATGATTGGAATCAAAATACCCAAATTTAAGGAAAAAGTCTAATTTCTCTTTTACTATTTTTTTACATAATTCAACGGACTCTAAAGACCATTTTATAATGGTATCAATATCCTTCAGAAAGCCATCTCTTTCTTCAATAGATAGATTTTTATTGATGCCACCGGGAATAGCACCTGTCCCATGCACTTTCTTCCCCGCAGTGGCTTTTATAATCTCCTGACCATATTTTCTCAATAACACGGCCTTTTTTGCCGTTTCCGGGTCCGCTTTTATCACACCAATCACATTTCTTTGTTCAACCGGTGCATCAAATCCAAATAATAAATCAGGAGAACAAAGATGGAAAAAGTGTAGTGCATGAGACTGTAAAGTTTGTCCATAGTGCATAAGCCTTCTCATCTTTTCTGCGGTAGGAGTTAGCGTTGTTGCTCCTACAATAACATCAGTTGCTTTTGCTGCACAGAGATGATGGCTTACAGGACAAATTCCACAAAGTCTTTGAACGATAGTTGGGGCTTCCCAATAAAACCTTCCTTGAACAAAACGTTCAAATCCACGAAATTCTATAATATGGAAACGGGTCTGTTTCACATTTCCTTTTTCATCTAAAAGGATAGTAACTTTCCCGTGTCCTTCTACCCGTGTAACGGGATTTATTACGATTTTTCTTCCTGTTGTTTTTGTGCTCATAGAACTGCCTCCTGAAATTAATCAAATTTTATTAGTTCATAATCAAGACTTAACGGTTCACCTTTTAATAGGGCAACCAGTGCATTCCAAATTGTATCCGCTGAAGGTGGACAGCCTGGCAAGAAATAATCAATTTTGACTACTTCATGACAGGGATACACCTTATCTAATAAAACAGGGATATCTGGGTCATTAGGAATAACACCTGTATTCTCACTCTTTACTGTGGGTCCATTCAGATAGGCTTCTTCCAGACATTCCTTTAACGGAACTAAATTTCTCATAGAAGGGACTCCCCCAGTTAAAGCACATGCACCAATGGCAACCAGAATCTTACAATGTTTCCTAAACTCCATCAGTATCTCTGCATTCTCATCATTACTTATACCACCTTCAATAATCCCAATATCCACAGGTTTAGTAAAATTTTTTATATCATTTATAGGGGACTTGTTAAATTCCACTAATTCAACAAGGTCTAAAATGCGTTCGTCAATGTCTAAAATAGACATATGACATCCAAAACACCCTGTAAAATGGGCTGTTGCTATAACAGGTTTACTCATAACTCCATTCCTTTCCTGTTTATGATTTCACTTTTTTTGTTTCTATATCGGAACCAATCGGTTTTTTGTCGTATGGTCTTTTTCCAACAGGAGTCAAATATCCTTGCCGTTTAACTACAAGACATCCTGTAGGACAAACAGACATTGCTTTGTCGTCTTTGGTCAAGTTGGTATCTTTTAGTCCATCATTGGAATTCACCGAAATACGCATGTTAATACCACGATTCTCGAAACCAAATACATTTTTCTTATCCAGATGCATAGATGCTCTTACACAACGACCACATAAAACACAGCGATTCCTGTCCAAATAGACATCTGGATGGGTAGCATCCAACTCTCGTTGAGCATATAAGTAAGGCATCTGGGGCGTTAATAATCCGAGACGATATGCCAGAGCCTGTAGCTCACATTTTCCTGCAACTTCGCATGATGGACAGAAATGATTTCCTTCTACAAATAACATCTCAATAATGTTTCTTCGTAAACTATTTAATTCTTCCGTATCATTCTCTACAACAATCCCTTCTGCGACCGGATATGTACACGAATTAACAGGCCTTCCATTTACCTTTACTGTGCAAACACGACAATGCCCTCCAGGAGGAAGGTCTTTTAAATAGCATAGCCTCGGGATATAAATTCCGGCGTCATCTGCCGCTTGAATGATGGTTTTATCTGGCGAGGCTTTAACCTCAACACCATCAATTGTAAAAGTAACTAATTCTTTACTCATTATTTTACTCCTTCCATAGTTCTTCCACTTGCTTCTATTCCTACTTTCATGGCTTTTTGTAAATCAAAGGTTAACAATTTCCCATCTTCTTCCTTAATTTTTTCTGCATACAGATCTGCAAAGTCGTAAATGGTTGTTAATATTGGATTTGCAGATGTTTGTCCCAATCCACAACGACTCATAGCCTTAACTGTTTGTGCTATTCTTCTCAAGTCAGCAAGGCTTTGAGCTGTGCCTTTACCGTCAAGAATTTGCCTTAACTTCTTTTCGAGTAGTGTGGTTCCTGCACGACATGGCACACACCAACCACAAGACTCCTCTACAAAAAACTCTATAAACTGATACATACACTCTAACAAATCCCTATTTTTGCCAAAAATCATAATGGAACCACCTGTAGGAAGGTCTTCAAATGAAATTCTCCGACCAAAATCTTTCGGAGCTACACACTTACCAGATGCACCACCTACTTGAACTGCTTGGGTATCTTTGGCTCCTACCAGTTCCAATAAGCTTTCTATTGTTATTCCATATTCGACCTCATACACTCCTGGATGTTCACAATCACCCGAAACACTGAGCATTTTTGTTCCTGTAGAGTCTTTTGTACCAATCTTTGCAAACCAATCACCACCTTTTTCTAAAATACGTGCTGTACAACATAATGTTTCTACATTATTTACAGAGGTAGGTTCATTCTTATATCCCTTTTGGACAGGGAATGGAGGTCTATCTCTTGGAGCACCACGTTTTCCTTCGAGCGATTCTATCAGTGCCGATTCTTCTCCACATACATAAGCACCTGCCCCCAATTGAATACGAATATCAAAATTAAAGTCCTCTCTACCACAAATATGTTCTCCAAGAAGCCCTAAATGTCTTCTTTTTGCTAATACCTTTTCTAAACTTTCTAACAAATATGCATACTCCCCACGGAGATACATAATTCCTTCTTTCGCTCCTATGGCATATCCTGCAATGGTCATGCCTTCAAAAACGAGGTCTGGATATTCTGTATGAATAACACGGTCTTTGAATGTCCCAGGTTCGCCTTCATCTGCATTGCAAATCAAATATCGGATAGGCGATTTCTGTTTCCGACAAAAATCCCATTTCATTGCTGTTGGGAACCCCGCACCACCTCGTCCACGAAGGCGTGATTTATTTATCTCTGCAATAACTTCCTCAGGCTTCATATTTAATGCTTTTCTTACCGCTATTCCACTTTCCAATGGAGCACAAATTACGTCGCCTTCCTTTTTTAAGTTTAATTGAACTCTTGCCTGCGGTAATTCAGATACATCCTTCCCCGATTTAAGCTCTTTAATAATCTGTTTAGTATCAGATGGTTTTAAATTGGTTAACGGGACAAAGTTAATTAGTGCTCCAGGTGCCTGGTCACTCAATCCGATGCATGATGTGTGCAATAAAGTAAACAGCCCATCGGAAGTTGTCTCTCCAAACTTAATTCCTAATTCTTTTTCAAAGGCTTTTCCTACTTCATCGGCTCCTTTCATCCGTTCAACTACTGCATTACACAGTCGAATAACATACTTTCCTAAAGGTTTTTTTGGTAGAAAGGAATAAAAACTAACCATGTCCCGAACCTGAACAAGTGGTATGTTCAGCGACATTGCCATGGCTTCGACCATTTCCTCAGAAATATAACCAAATTCTTTGACAACATCTTTGGCTATATTCATGAGGCATCCTCGGTCACAGCCATATCTTGTGGCTATTTCTTTAATTTTTTCACGGTAATGATGGCTCATAACAATCTTACTCCTAAAAATTTGTTTTTTGTATTAACTTACCGTTAAGTATACAACTATATTACTCTATCATATTTATCATTATATTTCAAATTGGATTAGTTACTATTCTCTTATATTGATAATTATATTAAACCAACTCAGAACCCTTATAAATTAAGTCTATAAGGCAATAATAAGCAAAAAGAAGAAATTACAACTTTTTGTTTTGTTATTACGATAAATTAAAATGGTAATACTGTTACTTATTTTTTAACACATAAGTTAATCCTAAACTTTTACTTTCATTTTTGCTTTATATTAGATATATGGGATAAAATATAAGCCTATTTTGTTAAATTAAAGCTAAATGCTGAGGACATTTTATGTTTGATTTTAAGGATTTTTCGCAGTTAGGAAGCTTATTAAAAGAAGCCATGCAAGTAAAGCAAAAAATTGATACACTTAAAGAAGAACTTGCAAAGGTTGAAGTCGAAGGAGAATCGGGTGGTGGTATGGTAAAAGTAAAAATGAATGGAAAATTTGAGGTATTAAACTTATCAATTTCAGAAGAGCTTTTTTCAGAAGCCTTTGCAGACAAATCCCTCATAGAAGCCATGGTCCTATCAGCAATTAACATAACATCAGAAAAAGTGCGTGTTCTTGCGAAAGAAAAGATGAAAGAAATCGCAGGTGGAATAGAAATCCCAGGATTGTTAGATTAGTGAGAATATTATTTTTTGGAACACCTGAAATAGCAATACCTTGCTTAGAAAAAGTCTGCACAAACTTTAAGGTGGTTGGCGTTGTTTGTCCGCCAGACAGACCCAGTGGACGTCATCTTCGTTTAACTCCTCCCCCGATAAAAGTTTCTGCTGAAAAAATGGGGTTACCTGTTTTTCAACCCGAGAATGTAAATGACCCTATAGCATTAGATATATTTAGAGACTTAAAACCTGACCTTGGTGTTGTATTCGCTTTTGGAAGTTTTCTTAAAAAGGACCTGTTAAATCTTCCGACAGTTGGTTACATGATAAATTTACATCCAAGTTTATTACCACGATGGAGAGGACCTTCTCCTATTCAAACTGCAATTATAGAAGGAGACAAAGAAACTGGTGTAACTGTAATGAAAATCTCCATGAAGATGGATGCAGGAGATATTTTACTTCAAAGAAAAGTCCCGATTGATGAAAATGAGAATGCTTTAGAACTCTCCGAAAAATTGTCCCATATTGGTGCTGATTTAATGGTTGAAGCGATCCATCTAATTAATTCTGGAAAGGCTATTTTTATCCCACAAGATGAATCAAAAGCAACATATTGTCATCTTATTGAGAAAAAAGATGGTATTATTCATTGGGCATGGGATGCACAAAGAATTCATAACCTTGTCCGAGGTTGTATTCCCTGGCCCATAGCATTTACGAAATTAAACGGTGAAATCATACGAATCCATAAGACAGAAATAGTACATTATGATCACAATATATATAATAGTGAAAAACCAGGGACAATATTAGAAATAAAAAAGGATAAATGTTTAGTTAACACAGGCAAAGGAGTTATTGGAATTTGTATGCTACAAGCGCCAAATAGAAAACCTCTACCATTTAATGAATATATAAAAGGAAATCACTTACAAGTAGGCGAACTATTTGAGGATATAGTATAAATGGAAAAGGCCGACATTGTACGAGCCGGAATAATCAATACATTGTTACGATGGGAAACCTCAAAATTACCCATTGATGAATGTATATCAAGAACGCTTCAAAGGAAAGCTTATAGTTCAAGAGGTCGTCGATTTTTTGCGCATATTGTTTATGGGACCATTCGCAATCTTGATTTATTGGACTACATTATCTCTCAGTTCTTTAATAGTACTTTGGATACTTTACCACGACCTATTCTATATATTTTAAGGATTGCTGTTTTTCAATATTATTTTTGTTCTCAGGTAACTATTCCTGCCGCAGTTCATACATCGGTTGACCTTGCTCATATTTTTGGACATGCAGGATTAGCCAGAATGGTTAACGCTGTATTGAGAAAACTACCTGAAAAGTTTGAAGATATCGAATTACCTTCTAAGGAAACCGATTTCTTAGATTACCTATCCATTCGTTATTCAATCCCCATTTGGATTTTAGAGGAATTTATAAAAAGATTTGGTGAAGAGAACGTTGAAGAATTTGCTATTTCTGTTTCTGAAATTCCCTTCATGTCAATAAGAACAAATACAATGCTTATTACACGTGAAGAGTTAGAAATACGATTAAAAAAAATTAGTATTGAGGCACAACACCTAACCCCAATTCCTGAAGAACTATCGCTCAATTCAACATATTTATTAACAAATTGTCCTCTAATGAGACAAGGGTTATATACAATTCAAGACCCTGCATCTATGTTAAGCGTTCATGCCCTCAACCCACAACCAGGGGATATTATCTTAGACATCTGTTCAGCCCCAGGTACCAAAACAACTCATATTGCCCAATTAACAAAAAATAGATCCAAGATTTTTTCAGTTGAAATTCATCCAGGAAGAATTCAAAGGATTTTTGAGAATATCTATAGATTAAAATGTGAAAACATATACCCTATATGTTCCAGCGGAACATTCTTACCGTTCCCAAATGAAACTTTCGACCGTATCCTCGTAGATGCTCCTTGTTCAGGTTTGGGAACTTTAAGGAGAAATCCAGATATTAAATATACTATAAAAAAGGATGCGTTAAAACGACTACCTAATTTGCAGAAAGAGATTTTAGAAGAAGCCTCTCGAGTATGTAAAAAAGGTGGAATTATTGTATATTCTGTATGTACGTTTACTGAAGATGAGACTCTTGGAGTAGTGAATGAATTTATAAAAGAAAAAAAATTAATACCTATAAATGCACCGGAGTGGCTTGATTCGTGGAAAATTCAGACAGGACAATATCAAACCCTACCACTAAAAAATCTTTGGGACGGATTCTTTTTGACAGTCTTTCAAAAGCCATAATTAACTTTGTCCTATTTTTCTTTAGTTTAATTTTATGGCTCATCCAGTGGTCTTTAGCTTTGATAATATTTACCGCTGTCATTGCAGGAACAGGTTATTATGTTTATACCCAAGCATTGAGTGGTGGAAAATATATCATTGTCCCTAAAATAACCGATATCCCTGTAATGGAAGCTTCCAAAAAACTAACAGAATTGGGTCTTGAATTAGGACCGTACATACCCGTAGTTCATGATACTGTCCCAAAATATTACATTATCAGCCAAAAACCTGAAGCTGGAAAGGTCGTTCGTATCGGTAGAAAAGTGTTTCCAGTCGTGAGTGCAGGTCCATCAACTGAAAAAATTCCCGATTTAAGAGGAAAATTATTAAATGAGGCTCAACAGATTATTGAATATAACAGTAAATTTAAATTAGGAAACATAGCAAGGATTCCAAGGGATGAAGTTCCTGAAACTGTTATTGCACAAGACCCACCTCCAGATACTGATGCAAGTCAAGGTACTATGATAAATCTTCTTATTAGTACTGGAAAACAATTAGAAACATATATTATGCCTAATATTGTAGGTAAACCTATACAGGAAGTTGAAGAACTATTAAAGCCTTATGACGTTAATCTTGTTCCAAATATCACAGATTCTCCAGAGGCACCTTCAGATATCGTTCTTGAACAGGACCCAGCACCAGACACACCAATTGTCCGTGGCCAAATGGTTATATACACAATAAAACTCTCTGGAACTACTTCGCTCCCAGATGCTCGCTATCAAGCAGAAGTGACTTATACCATGAACGAGGACTGGGCTGTAAAAGAAGTTCGCGTTGAACTTATCGACCGACACGGGAACCGTGAACTTGTTTGGTATAAACCGAGACTCTACGACACATTATCTCAAATAAGATATGTTCGCGGAACCCCTATAAATATAAAGGTCTCATATATCAGCAAAGCAACTGTTGAAATTTTTGTTGACAATATAAATGTAGCTTCCTATGAATTAGAAGGAGGCAATCCACCTCGTTTGATATCACCCAAATACTAAATAACCAAGATGGAGTATAGATAAAATGAAAAAAGAAGAAAAAATTAGAATAGCACCTTCCATCCTTTCATGTGATTTTAGTAAATTAGGAGAAGAAATAACTCAGTTGATAAATGCTGGGGCTGACTATATTCATTTTGATGTTATGGATGGACATTTTGTGCCTAACATTACCATAGGACCTCCAATTGTAGCATCATTACGTCGTTATTGTTCCGTTCCGATGGATGTACATCTTATGATTGATAATCCAGAAGAATACATAGAAACTTTTGCAGATGCAGGTGCTGACATTATTACTATTCATATTGAGGCGACAAATCATCCACATCGTTTGATTAACCAGATAAGAGACCTCGGGTGTAAAGCTGGTATAGTCCTCAATCCAGCAACACCCGAAAGTCGAATTGAATTTTTAGTAGAAGATATAGACATGGTATTAGTTATGACTGTTAATCCTGGTTTTGGGGGACAAAAATTTATTCCAGATATGCTTAGAAAAATTAAATCTATACGGGCAATGATTGGAGATAAAGATCTGGAAGTTGATGGTGGAATAGACCAATATACGGCGGGAGAAGTTATAAAAGCAGGTGCTAATATTTTGGTGGCAGGCTCTTATGTTTTCTCAAATTCCTCTTATAAAACAGCAATAAAAAACTTAAAAGAAAGTGTAAATTTTATTTGACTTTTTAAATTTATTTGTGTATAGTAATATTATGGAGTTTATAAAATTTAACCTTAATAAGAGGTGATAGATATGAGAAAGTTAGTGTTGCTAATTTCAGTAACCGTTGTATTAAGCCTTTTTATGGGCTGTCCCAACAATGGCGTGGTTAGCGATGGTGTGGTCATTTTGGACAAACTACCTGGTGTAACTGTAACTTCTGTGACACCAGATCAAATTTCACTAACATCACAGGGTGCCGTCCCAATAACAACAGGGGATATTGTCGTTGGACAAAATGGTGATACGGGCTATCTAAGAAAAGTAACGGCGGTGGGACAAAAAGGTAATGAGGTTGTTGCAATTACAGAGCCAGCCTCACTGGAAGATGCAGTACAAGAAGGTATGTTAATGACAACCGTTAAGTTTGATATAAATGATTTTAAGAAAGCAGGCGTTTTACCAAATGACGCAAAAGCAACTATAGTAAACTTTAGTGGAAAAGAGATATATCGCGGTAATGGTATATTAATAACTGTTGATAAAGGTATTTTAGATTGCACACCACAAGTTGCATTGATTGCCGATTATAAAGCATTTCAACTAAACAAACTTGACTTAACAACAACAGGAACAATTACACTAACCATCGACCTCAAAGTTGCCCTTGACAATCAAACACCAATTTCTCAAGAGTGGGATATAATCCCGCCTATTGTCCATCCTTTTGTAGCCAATATTGGTCCAATTCCCATATATGGTAGAGTTACTTTACGTTTCCCATTCGGATTGGTAGCCCAGATGACAGGAGATACAAGTGTAAAATCAGGCTTTGATATAAAAGATACATTTACATTAAAAGCAGTATATGAATCAGGTAACTGGAACAATTCTAAAGCGGATTTATTTAACTTTACATTCGATGGCCATCCATTAACCTGGAATATAGATATTGGTGGAACTGCACAAGCATATATTAAAGCGATTGTCGAACTTACATTATATGAATCTGCTGAAGCAGAACTCTTTGGAAAACCCTATCTAACCTCAAATATTCATGTATTCCCTTCACCTGCAAGTATCGAAATTATTGGTGGATTTGATGGAGGTGCATATCTTGGGTTAAGTGTATTGGGACATAATATCGTAGGTAAAAGTTTTTACTGGAATGGCCCAAGCAAATTATTGTATAGAGGTGTCCAAGATTATTCAGACCCATTACCATGGACAAGCGGTTCGATTGATTTGTGGTAATATCAATTAATAGACATTAACCAATGTGACTTGAACAATATGTTCAGGTCACATTTTTTATTCACTCGAAAAAAATAAGGTATTTATATAAATATGACACTAAGAAAAAATGTGGCAATATTTACTATATCCTTATTATTTTTAACCCCCTATCTATATGCTCAACATCATTCTGCAGATTACAAACCGCCTTTTTATGTTATTCAATTATCAGAACTACTTCGCGTAATTCAAATATACAATTACGGTTCATACCATTGTTCCCCTGGTTCTGAAGATGGATATGCCTTAGGTCCAGGCAATAACAGTTGCCAACCTCATAATTCGGATTATAATCCTCAAAACTGGCAAATATCCTTTGATGAAGTTTTAAGATTAGTACAACTTTATAAGAGCGATTCATACAAAATAGATAGTACAGGTGAGGATGGTTTCCAATTAGGCACAGCAACTGAACTAACTCCAGGGACAAAGTCTCAATTTTTAGGGATAACGTTTGTTTGGATTCCATCAGGTTCATTTTATATGGGGACAACCAAATCCCCAAATGACTTAGTAAACCTTTATGGTGGAACCGCTTCACTTTACACTTCCGAATATCCTCAACATCTTGTAGTTATATCTCGCGGATTCTGGATGAGTGAAACAGAGATTACTCAACAACAATGGCAAAATATCATGGGTTATAACAATTCCAATAATAAAGGAGATAATCTACCTGTAGAAAATCTAACATGGGAAGAATGCCAAAAATTTATTGATAAAATAAATACTATGGGTTCAGGTACATTCCGTTTACCTACCGAAGCAGAATGGGAATATGCATGTCGAGCAGGTTCCACTACCGAATTCTATTTTGGTGACGATGCGTCACAATTAGATAACTACGGTTGGCATTACAATAACAGTAATTACCAAACACACCCTGTAGGCCAAAAACTCCCAAACGCATGGGGATTGTACGATATGCATGGGAATGTATGGGAATGGTGTCAAGATTGGTATGATGCTAATTATTATCAATACTCTCCATCTATTGACCCAAATGGTCCTGCATCAGGCAAATATAAAGTATTACGTGGTGGTACTTGTTTGCGAACATCTGCTCGTTGTCGTTCTGCTTTTCGTTCATGGAATGCCCCAGACTTATCTATGCCAGACCAAGGATTTAGAATATGCAAAATGCCAGATTAAAATTGTTGCCTCTTATCTTATTACTCACTGTGCCTTCCTTTTTTACTACATATATTTATGGATTATCTCTCACTACTACTCCCCTATTTTTTGAACCCAACTTGCATCGATTCTCATCTGATGTCCTGTTTTATTCCTCATCAACACCTATTTCTGTCGCATGTTATAAAGATTCCATTATCTTTCACGACATATACTCAAATATATATTTAAAAGTGAGTTTTAACAAAAGCAATACACAATCAATCTCTGGTAGCATATCCCTACCTTCATATTCATGTTATTTCGACAAATATTTCAATTCTAAAAATGTTCCCATTATATCGCCACATTACAAAGCAGTTATTTACAAAGAAATATATCCGAATATCGACTTATATCTTTATGAAAATAGTAAACATTTTGAGTTTGATTTCATCATTTATCCCCATGCTAATTGGAATCAAATTTCATTAAACTTTGATGTACTGTCACAAAATACATGGGTTCCAGTTATACCAAAATTATCTAATAATAAAATTATCATTACTTATAACAACTCTTACTTTGAGTTTTTTGCTCCTTGTGCTTTTCAATGGATTAATGGACAAAAAAGAACTATTCCAATTAAAATTCTCAATGATAATGGAATTAACTTTAATCTATCTGACTCAAATTTTAACCCCAATTATCCACTAATATTAGACCCTACGTTGCTTGCTGGAACATATCTTGGTGGTAATAATACCGATAAAATTATTGATGTAAAAGTAGACTCCGCAGGGAATATATATCTAATTGGTGAAACTAAATCTCCTAATTTTCCAACAAGTTATGGGGTGTTTCAAAGTAATTTTTTAGGTGGTGATATAACAGGAGATATATTTGTAACAAAGATGAACCCTACTGCAAACCAGATTTTATTCTCCACATTTTTAGGCGGTTCTGGTGATGACAGTCCAACATGTTTAGAAATTGACTCTTATCGCAACATTTACATAGCAGGTATTACATCCTCTTCGGATTTTCCTATTACCGCAAATGCATATCAAAATCAAAAAAGAGGGAATCGTGACAGCTTTTTTGTAAAACTAAGTTCTACTGGACAAAATTTAATATATAGTTCCTATATCGGTGGAAGTGTAGATGAAAGTATCATGTCTCTTGATATTTTGCCAAATCAGCAAGTGATATTAACAGGTTGGACACAATCCAATGATTTTCCTGTCGTAGGAGATTCTAATTTAAATTTAACATTCGGCGGAGGTGGTTTAGATGGTTTTTTGGTGAAATATGATTCTTCATTAAATTTATTATGGAGTGGTTACATTGGCACTTCTGGAATAGATTTATGTAAAACAGTAAGGTATTATAACAATACATTTATTTTAGGAGGATATACATCATCTCAGAATTTCCCGACTACTTCAGGAACAATACAACCTAACTACAGAGGGGGATATTATGATTCGTTTATTATGACATTATCCGCTGAAGATACGTCTCTCATTGCCTCAACGTTCATCGGCGGAAATTTAGCTGATTTATGTAATGATTTGTGTTTAGACTCCAATGGAAACATATACATAACAGGAGAAACCTCATCATCAAATTTTCCTGTTACCATTTCTTCATTCCAAGTAAGTTATGGAGGGGGTGAAAAAGATGCATTTGTAACAAAATTAAATCCGTCACTAAATCAAATCGTGTTCAGTAGTTACTTAGGCGGTAGCAAAACAGAATCAAGTCTTGGCATTTCATTGGATAGTACCTCTCGTGTGTATGTTGTAGGATATACATATTCTGGAGATTTCCCCGTAATTTATGGAACTTTACAACCTAATTATGGAGGGAATCAAGATGCTTTCTTTTCATGCTTTAATCAAAACGGAAGTTTGCTTCAATACAGCACATACTACGGAGGAAATAATGAAGAAAAAGCAAGAGCACTATTTATTACAAGTTCTAATGTAATGTATATGGTCGGTGAAACTGCCTCTACCATTTTACCTATAACATCAGGAACATATCAGACGACCTTTGCTGGTGGTAGTTCAGATGGTTTCTTAGCAAGTATCGATGTCTCATCTCCCTTAACAGAAGGAGAAGGACAAACAGAAGGTGGAAATATAGAAGGTACACCTGAAGGCTCCTTTGAAGGTGAAGGATTGCGCGTCTGGTTAATTGCACCTATTGAACGCACCTTAAATGAAGGAAGTTCCACAACATTTGTTATTGGAATTTCTGGATACATTGGCACCGTTAACTATCAATGGCAATTTAAGAGTTCTTCAGGTGAAGAATATACCCCCATTCTTTACTCTAATAGCCCCATGTTAACATTAAGAAATATAAATTTAAGCTCTGCTGGATTCTATCGTTGTAGAGTTTCTGATTCACAAGGAACTGTTTTTTCTTCACCATTTAAATTAAATGTAATTTCTCAAACGGAAGGGACTCTTGAAGGAGGAACAGAAGGAGGGAATGAAGAGGGAAATATAGAAGGAGAAGGAAATATAGAAGGCAACAATGAAGGTATATTAGAAGGGATAACTGAAGGTTCTGTTGATGGCACAACAGAAGGAATAATCGCAGAAGGTGAAGGGAACGCATCCGAAGGTAACATTGAAGGAGAAGGTGATGGTGAAGGTAGTCTAAATTCTCCATGTAACTTGGAAATTCAGGGTTTAGAAACCCACAGTCTTCTAATGGACATGGCACAAAATATTTACTATATTTTTGTACCAATTGAAGGCACATTAAACGATATTATCATTAACATTTCCCTTACCCATGATGATTTACGACAAATATTAATTCAACTTATTTCCCCAGCAGGAACAGAATTATTTTTAATGATTTATCCTTCACAAGGAGGAACCATATTAGACAATGTATTTTTTGATGATTATGCAGAAATTAGCATTACTGAAGGAACAAATCCTTTCGCTGGAAGTTATAAACCTATAGGATTTCTGGGCGTTTTAAAAGGTGAACATATCTACGGGATGTGGACATTGCGTATCGTGGACTCACAAACGGGTGGAAGAGGTTATCTTGAATCGTGGAAACTAATATTTAACACATATTCATGTAATAATGCCGAAGGACAAAATCCAGAAGGAGAAATGAACGATTATCATTCTGCGGACATAAACCATGACTATACTATTTCATTACCAGAACTATTAAGGGTTATTCAGATATTCAACTCTGGTTCGTATCACTGTGACATAACAGGAGAAGACTTTTTTGGATTAGGTACTGGAGACCAAAATTGTGTTAGGCATACTTCTGATTACCTCCCCCCTTATTGGACAATAACCCTACCAGAGTTACTACGACTTATACAACTATTTAATGTCGGCGGTTATCGTGTTTGCTCTGATAGTGAAGATGGTTTTTGTTTGCCTGAGTAAGAAAATAAACTACTCAATTTCAGCAAAACCTATTTCCAATAAGTTATTTGCAATCCTAAACCTTTCTGAAGACTTTTTAGCCCCTAATACAACACTTATCAACCTTTTATTTGCTCTTTTTGCTGTAGCAACGATACAGTGCCCAGCAGATTTCGTATATCCCGTTTTTATCCCATCGCAACCGACTGTTAAAAATAACAACTCATTCGTATTATCTCTCTCAATTCCTTCCTTTTCGAGAATAAGCTTCTTCTTTGATGTCCATGACAAAATTAATGGATATTTACAGCACTCTTTGGCAAGTATTGAAATGTCATTGGCTGTTGTTTTGTCTAAATCGAGACCAGATTTAACAGGGTAACCATTAACAGTGTGATATACTGTCGATTTCATACCTAATTTTTTTGCCATATCATTCATCTCTTGAATACATTCTTCTTTGGATTTCCATAATGTCTGTGCTATCAATTCTGCTGATGTATTAGAGGATATTATAGCAATCGCATCCATTAACCAAGACAATTGATATTCCTTATCAGAGGCTATAATAATATCCATCATGTTCTGTGGATATATAGTTTTCTTTACTTTGACTATCTCATTAAGTTCAACTTTACCTGTATTAACTTTTTGTGCTACAAGATACATCAACATCATCTTTACTAAACTGGCAGGTGAACGAACTAAATCAGCATATTCTTGTAATAATATCTTATTATTATTCACATCTAAACATAACTCACTAATCGGTGTTGTATCCTCATTTTTTGGTGTTGTTTTCTTTATCCTTGTTGCACCAGTTACCATTACAAAAGAATGAGTTATAAAATCTCTTCTTGAATATTTTTTTAACTTTATTCTCGGCATATAACTAATTCTTACTTGTCGTTATTTCTTCAGTGTTTTCTTTTTTTAACAATTCCATCAACATTCCAATAAGAAACGGTTTATTCAATATTTTACCTTTTAGCTGATATGGTGAATCTTCAAATCTCAAATTATTTCCTGATAAAATATATATAAGTTTAAATCCATTCTTTTCTTCTAAATCGTGTAACTTGTCCTTTTCTTCTTTCGTTAAGTCGTCCAAATCTATAATTATTGCATAAGGTTTAAACTTCTCTATCCACGTCACAATATCGATATATTTTTCTAAAAAGATACAATTCTCGTCGTTATCACTTAATGCCCAATTTATAAATTCTCTCAACATATTTTCAGGCTCATAAACTAAAATCAACCTCTCTTTTTTATGATCTGTTTTGTCAGGTAGTGATAGTGCTTCTACTCTTTCACCCGATAATATTCTATTTATTAATTCAATTAACAATTTTGCAGAAAATGGCTTTTCTAAAAAGCATATTTTTTCATTTATATGCCTTACATAATCAGTACTAATCTTTATTGCTTCGTCAATTAATATTATTATGTCAATACCTTCAAAAACATATTCTTCTTCAATCTTATGTACCAAGGATAAAATATGTTCTGCTTCCTGTTCGTATGTATTTATTAAAATCAAATCTGGTTGTTTTTCAGTAACCATACGTGTTAATTCATAAATATTTTTTACTCTTTCCATTTTACTTTGTATTTTGACATCTATACTTGATAAAGCGTTATATAAAGCAGTTTCATTGTCTACTAAAATTATTTTATTTGTAATTTGTTCTCCTTTTATTTCTTCCATAACATTAAAAATACTATCAGGTAAAATTACTGTAAATTTACTTCCTTTCCCAGGGACACTATAAACTTCTATCTTCCCGTGATGAGCATCTACAATTCCTTTAGCAACTGCCAGACCAATTCCTGTTCCTTCATACTTTCGTGTAGGAGAACTATCCACCTGGAAAAACTTTTCAAATATTTTTTCGTGGAATTCAGGTGGAATACCAATTCCTGTATCTGAAACGGATATTTCTAATGTTGTGCCCTCCCTTATATTAGCTGAAATCTCTACACAACCACTTATTTCTGTAAATTTAACTGCATTATTTAATAATATACCGATAACCTGACTTATTTTTTCTCTATCTGCACATACATATATATCATTATCTCCATTTAACCACTTTAATTCCAGCTGTTTAGCAATCACTTTTGGTCTAATAAATGATATATTTTCTTCCATAAGTTCATTTATAGAAAATAGTTTCTTTCTTATTTGGAGTCCTTTAATCTCCATTCTGCTAAACTCTATCATCTCATTTACCATTCTTAATAATCGTTGGGTATTCCTTTGCATTGTTTTTATAGAATGCTCCTGATTTGGAGTTAATGGACCCAAAGAAGAGGATAATAGCATTTCTATGTAACCTTGAATTGTACTTATGGGCGTCCTTAATTCATGACTAACATTTGAAAGGAAAGCATCTTTGTTTTTCCCATATTGTCTTAATTCTTCATTAAGTTTTTCTAATTGTTTTGTCCTTTCTTCCAACTCACTTTGCATCTTCTTTTGCTGTCTTAAATCCGAAATAACCAAAGAATACTTGTATTCATTCTCATTGTCAGCTGGAATTATGGATACAGAAACTAAGGTTGGCACTTCTTTGTACCCACAACATAAAAAATTGACTTCTTTTCGTCGTTCGACACCAGAAGCATCGAGTATAGATAGTAATTTGACCAGATTTATTTTATCTAATAATTCATATATACTCTTTCCTATAATCTGTTCTCTTTCGCTATTGAGCATTGAACAAAAACAGTCATTCACCATTATTATTTTGTGCTGACTATCAAGCAATACAAACCCCTCATTCATTGTCAATATAAGTTGTCTCAAATTCTCTTCGGATTCTCTTAATTTCCGTGTTTTTTCCTCCGCTATTTTTTCCAGTTCCTCTGCATGCTTTCGCACCTTCTCTGACAATACTTTCAACTCCGTTATGTCCTTTACTGTGGCAAGAATTGCTTTGTGTCGACCTTTTCTATCAAAAATAGGTGTTCCATGAATCCAGAAATATTTTCTTTGCTGGTTAATATCTATTTCTATCTCATACTCTCCACTAATTCCATATCCTCTTGTTAACCATTTTCTACCTATTTCCTGCACATTATACTTTCTTGCCATTTCTAACACAGACATCCCAATAATTTCTTTCTTGGATACCGATAAGAATCTACAAAATTGCTCATTTACATCTACGATGGTGCCATCAGGACTGCTTAAAACAAATCCTTCTGAGATATGTTCCGTCAACACCTTAAACCGTTCAGCAATCTCTTCGATATTTTCACTTCGACGAACTAATATAATTGCAAACATTAACATCCCTAAAAGGAAACTGCCAATCCCTATCATTTCAGATATCCTACGTATTCCCTCAGGTAATGACTCATACCAATAAGGATTTAATGTAGTGCCTGTAAGTACCCAAAAACCTGCTGATACCAATAATATTATGCCTAATACTAAAAAAACTCTTTCTATAAATGTTGTATGGTATTTACTTAAAAAAAGGATGGTAAAGAAAGGAGGAATGACAATAGAAATAGCACCCGCAATATATTTCATCAACTCCGAAGTTATAATCTCTTGAGTTATAAATAATCCACCAAAACCAACTATAAATGGTAAAACCAATGATAAAAGTCGCTCACGAGACTTAATTACTGCTGTTCTTTCTTTCATCTATTGTTTCCTTATTAGTTCATCATTCTTTATTTTTTATTATTCTTTTAACGATATCGTCACATCTCTCATTTTGTACATTTTTACTATGACCTTTTATCCATTTCCACGTTACAATATGTCTATCTATCAGCGATTTCAATTCAAACCATAAATCAGCATTTTTCACGTCACCTTTAGTTGTTTTCCATCCATTATCCATCCATTTAGGCAACCATTCTGTCATCCCCTTTTTTAAATATTCTGAATCTGTATATACAATAACTTCGCATTTTCGTTTCAAGGCTTTCAGTGCCTCTACCGCAGCTCTCAATTCCATTCGGTTATTTGTCGTATTTTCTTCACTTCCACTGATAACCTTTTCTTTATCACCATATATCAAAATAGCAGACCAAGCACCCTTACCTGGATTTGGAATACATCCACCATCGGTATAAATTTCTACATGTGGCAAATTATTTTTACTATTATTATCTTTATTGCTCATTATTGTCTTTTACTAATTCCCTTAACCAATCACTATTTCTATATTCATTTGCTAATTGCATTGCTGTAAATCCTTGATTATTTTTCTCGTCGTTGCTCAATCCTATTTCTAAAAAGTATTTTCCGACCGATACCGCCCCAAATACTGCTGAAGTATGTAAAACGGTATCACCAAATTTATCTTTTTTCTTAATATCTGCACCATGCTGTACCAGCCATCTTGCTGGTCCTTTTAAATCCCACATCGCACATACATGAAGAGGTGTCATTCCCGTTTTATCCTGCACATTCATGTCAATACCATATCTATAAAGTAGTTCCATAGTTTTCTTACTTCCGCTACAAACAGCATAATGTAACAGATTTTTGCCTAACGTGTCTTTGCTATAAATAATCTTGGGTTCATTCAATAACATTTTTTCTAATGTTAAATAATCACCTTTCATTGCAAGGTCAAAACAAGAATCACTGCAACCAGAAAATAATACTAACGCAAATAAAAACATCTTGTTATACATTGACATAATAAACCTCACACTACTATAAAACTAGGCTATTTTTTTTATTTAATTATAGTATAATAATTACTATATAAAAGTGTAAATTGAGGGATAATATATGTCAAAAAGAGCCCCTGCGGTCAGTGGTCAGTTTTATCCTAAAGACCCAAAATTACTTTTAGCACAAGCAAGTCTTTACATAGAACAAGCAAAGACAAAGCCTTCAACAGATAAAGTGTTAGCTATTATTGCACCTCATGCAGGGTATATGTACTCAGGACCCACTGCGGGTTTTGCTTTTGCAAGAATACGCGAGCAAAAAATTAATCGCGTTCTTATTATTGGCAGGTCTCATCGCTACTTATTTGATGGGCTTGCTATTTGTGATTATGAGTGTTTTACCACACCATTAGGAGAATTTCCTGTTGACATTTCCTTTTATGAAGAGATGAAAGAAAAATTGCCATGTATAATTAATTACTCGCATTTATATGAGCACTGCCTTGAAGTCATGCTCCCTTTCCTCTTCGTCAGTAATGGTATTGTACCAATTGTTCCTATTTTATTAGGGAACGAATGCTCTAAGGAATATTATGAATATGGTGAGATACTTGCCTCTCTAACCGATAAAAAAGATTTGCTTATTGCTTCAACAGATTTATCCCATTATTTACCAGAACCTCAAGCAAATGAAATAGATAATAATACAATTCAATCTATTGCAAGTAAAGACCCTAATAAAGTTATAAATGGCATCAAAGATGGATTATGCTCCATGTGTGGTTCTTCAGCAGTTGTTTTAGCTATGGGATTTGCTTCTACTTTTGGAAATTATTCTGTTAACGTTCTCGATTATTCTACGAGCGGAAAAACATCAGGAGATTACAGTTCTGTCGTAGGTTATACCGCTATCAGTTTTGAGTTATCTCAACAAAACAATTAAAATAATTTGATACATTTTATTTATAGGAGTGATAAGTGAGAGGAATCTGAATATGTCAGGTATTTATATTTATGATATTTGCAAACTCATGGAAGAATGGGCTCCATTAAAACTTGCGTACCCTAATGATAACGTAGGTTTAGTTTTAGGTTCTTCCAACTGGAAACTTAATAAAGTTCTCATATGCCTAACTATTACTGATACTATTGTTGAAGAAGCAATTCGACAAAAAGTAAATCTGATAATTTCACACCATCCAATTATCCATACTCCTCTTTATAAAATTATCTGGGAACACCCTTATCAAAAAAGAATTGTCCAACTTATCCAAAATAACATTGCTTGTTATGTCTGCCATACAAATCTCGACGTTGCTAATAAAGGTTTAAACTATGTATTAGCCCAGAAATTAAATCTTATCAATACCAGAGGATTACTTCCCGTAGAACATGCGTCTATTTTTAAGTTAGTCACCTTTGTTCCAAAAACTCATCTTGAAATAGTAAGAGAAGCGGTATGTTCTCATGGAGCAGGAGTAATCGGCGAATATGCTTATTGTTCATTTAGTACTTCTGGCACAGGAACGTTTTTGCCGTCTGATAAAGCAAATCCATTTATCGGTAAAGTAGGTTCAATAAATGAAGAGGCAGAGGAACGATTTGAAGTTATTGTACCGACAGAACATCTAAATAATGTCATTGAAGCATTATTGGATGCTCACCCCTATGAAGAAGTTGCCTATGATATTTATCCTGTTCATAATCAAAATCCTAAAATATCATTAGGTATTGTCGGTGATTTAGAAACACCTACTACATTAGAAATATTTTCTACATTTGTCAAAAATCAATTAGGATTAAACTCTGTACGCATTGTCGGGAATCCAAATAAAGAGATAAAAAAAGTAGCGGTGATTGGAGGCAGTGGAGGAAGTGAAATTCAAAAACTACGAGAGAACATTGATGTCCTTGTTACGGGAGATGTTAAATACCATCAAGCATTAGAAGCCCTCGATAAAGAAATTGCTATAATTGATGCTGGCCATTTTGGCACAGAATATCCTATTGTACAAGCAATAAAGGAATATTTAAATAAACGATTACCTTTACTTGAAACGATTATCACTAATGAAACAGACCCATTCCTCATTAAATAAATATTAAAGGATTTGTAATGCGTGTTTTATACGTTACAGCTGAACTAAGTCCCTTAGTTTCTACTGGTGGACTTGCTGAAGTTGCTTATGCACTTCCAAAAACATTAAATAACATAGGTATAGATATTAGAGTAGCACTACCTAAATACAAATCTATTAATATCAAAGAAACAATTACCCAAAATAAACCATGTTTGTTTGATGTATCAAAAAATTCCTATCAAGCCAAACTTTTAGAAACAAACATTCCAGGAACAACTATCCCCTTATATCTAATTGAGCACGAAGAACTATTCGGAAGAGATTATGTTTACGGCTATGGTGACTGGGAATATGAAGATAACCCACGGAGATTCTCTCTCTTTTGCAATGCTGTATTAGATGCCATGGAACAAATACAATGGAAACCAGATATTATTCACTGTAATGACTGGGCTACCTCAGCTATATTACCTTTCCTCCTTATTCAACTTGAACATAATCCTTTCTGGCAAAACACAAACACACTTTTAACCATCCATAACCTTGCATTCCAGGGAAGATACCCAGGCTCAAGATACACTTCTACAGGACTACCTGGCGAATTTTTTAACTCCAATTGTTTTGAACATTATGGAGACATGAACCTATTAAAAGGTGGGATACTTCTTGCAGATAAAATAAATACTGTAAGCCCAACTTATGCAATAGAGATACAAACTTTAGAATATGGTTTCGGATTGGATAATATACTTCGGTTCCGGTCAGACGACTTGTCAGGTATCCTTAATGGTGTTGATTATTCCATATGGAGCCCTAAAAATGATAAATATATTGAGACTAACTATTCTAAAGATACTCTTGCAAATAAAGAAATATGTAAATCCTCTTTATTGAAAAAAGTCAACCTTCCAGAACAAAATGTCCCTCTTATTGGAATTATAAGCCGTCTTTACTGGCAAAAAGGGATTGATATACTTATTCAATCTCTACCTGAATTACTTCAACTCGACCTACAAATGATTATTCTCGGTTCAGGAGACCCAAAATATGAAACACAGCTAAAAGAAATTTCATCATTATTCCCTAAAAAAATAAGAACTGTCCTCGGTTACAACACCGAATTATCTCATCAAATTATTGCAGGTAGTGACTTTACCCTCATGCCATCAAGATATGAACCCTGCGGACTTACTCAACTATATGCATTTGCATATGGTACTATTCCCATTGTTCGTAAAGTCGGTGGATTAGCAGATTCTGTTACAAATATAACATCAGATAACATTCGAAATAAATGTGCAACAGGTATTACTTTCAGAGCACTTACTCCGAAAAGTATTATTAGAAGTGTAAAAAATGCAATTGACCTATTCCAAAATAAAGATATACTAAGTAGTATAAGAATTAACGGAATGAAACAAGATTTCTCTTGGGATAAACAAGCAAAGTTATATCAAAAGCTGTATGATAACCTCTTCCAATAATGCATATATCACAATAATTACTTCTTCCCCCGAACAGACTGAAGAATTAGGACATCATTTTGCCAAATGCTTAAATTCAAACTCAAAAGTTGCACTTATTGGAGATTTAGCTACTGGAAAAACGTGCTTTGTGAAAGGGGTTGTAAAAGCACTATGTGGCGATTGTTGGGTTCATAGTCCTACATTCACAATTATGAATCAGTATGGGAACCCACCGAAGGTCCTACATCTTGATTGTTATCGGATAAAAGATGCAAAAGAAATTATTGATATTGGTTCTGAAGAATGGTTAAGTGATAATTTAGTTTGTCTCATAGAATGGGCAGACAGGATAATAAATATTATTCCCCCTGAAACCATCTTTATGTATTTTTATCATATAGAAAATGATAAACGGAAAATAGATATATATCATTCACATCATGATTTTATAAATAACTTACTCCAACATCTACCGTCTTACTTTTTAGAAAAGTAACAAACTATTATTTTAATGTTTTTGTTCTTTCTGGAGAGGTTGTACCGAAAGTTTAACAGGAATAGATGCACCTGAAGAAACAATGATTTCAATAGCTTGTTCCATAGTAATAGGACACTTATAAATTTTTTCCAAAGGATAAAACTGTAAAATACCAACACTAATATTTGGTGTAGTAGGAATAAACACCCTATAATATTCTCTTCCTTCAGGCAATTTGATTTTCCCCAACAAAAGTCCCATTGTATAAATATTATCATGAGGGAAAGGTATAATAACGATAGAACGTGTATAATTTGATGAAAACTGTTCTATAAAACTTACTGTCATTTGTTTCGCCGATTTATAGATAGTTTTTACAAACGGTATTCTCTTAATAATCATCTCAAATAGATTTAAAAACTGGCGAACCAAGAAGAAGCTTGAAAACAAACCAACTAAATAAACAAATATGAAAATTAATATAATTGAAATAGGTGCAATTAAATAATGCGGATACTCTGGAAACCATTGATTTACATAAGGTGTAACCCTGCCTACAGTAAAATAATATATAAATCTTAAAATTAAGAATGTTAAACCTAATGGAACTATTGCTAATATTCCAGCTAAAAAATACCGCCTTATCCTCCCAATAATTTTAGGGAGCCTTTTCTTCTTTATTTGTATGTCACTCTGCATCATACTCATCTATTTTCTGAATCTCTTGGGTTGTATCCGATTTCGCTTTTAATATCTCTGGAGTTACAACTCCTCCCGACAGGATCATCGTCACAATTTCATCCATTGGGATTTCTACTTCACCACTTACACTATCTTGAGGAACTAACTCAAAATATCCACTCGTTGGGTTTGGTGTTGTCGGAACAAATACGGTCGTAAAAGAACCTAAACCTTCAATCTCAATATTGTTTGTAACCAATGCTATGTTTTTCACACCTGGAAAGGGAAAATCAATAAATATTGCAGGTCCTGACTTATCTTTTTCTTCTTTTGTTTTCGTGAATACTGCTACAATTTGTTTTGTAGCATTATATATCGTTTTTATAAATGGTATCCGCTCCAAAATGCTTTCAAACAAATAAAAGAGTTTCCGCCCAACATACATATTAGTCAATAGACCTAAAAAGAAAATCCCCAATATTATAAGTATTAACGAAATACCTGGAACGAAATATTCAGGGACATTGTAAAAAACTTTTTTTGTAAGCGGGCCTAATTTGTTAGATAACAAAAAATAAAGAAACTGCACTACATAAAAGGTAACGCCCAAAGGAATTATAACTATTAAGCCCGTAAAAATACGATTGATTATAGAAATTTTAAAACTATTGATAATCTTTCTTAGCAATATAACAGATTTTGATTTTTGGGGCAGGGTCATAAAAATTAGTCTATTAGGATATACGATTCTTTTCTAACTCAATTCCATCACCAATTCTTAAGAAAGGTAAATCTTTAATTATTGGATATACAATTTTTTTGTCTTCTCTAATTAAACCACCATCTAAGCTTTCATTTACTGGATTTCCATCCCTATTCACTACTTTTCCCTGATGAATTGCTTTATTAATCTTCTTCAACAAATCATCATCAACTAAACTTAATGGTTGCTTTGTCTCAGGACAAACCAAAATTTTCAGTAATTCTTCAGAAATCATAGTTCTTCTCCCAAAACTCACAATTTATGATTTTTCCTCTTTCTTGTTCTCTTCTATACTTTCCTTTTTTGTTTCCTCTCCTCCTTTTACTGCATCTTTAAACTCTGCAATGGCTGTCCCTAAAGAACGTCCTAATCCAGCTATCTTATTTCCACCGAACAAGACAAGAACTATAATAAGGATTATAAATAACTCACCCATTCCTGGTGTCCACATATATGTTTCCTTTCTAATAAAAATTTATATTTTCTTATATGACCATTTACATCTATATATTATTATACTCTTAACTCCCTTTTAGTTTCTAATTATAACGGTGTGTTTTTGAGATAAATTTACATCTCAAATAAATTATGTAGTTGAGAAATATTGTTGTAAAAAGAGATAATATATACCAAGTTCTGTTCTAATATCACACTTTCCGTCACAGAAAATCAAAAAATAACTAATGGAGTATTTTTTATGTCCGATAATTCATATACAAATAATGAAGAAAATAAAGAAAGTGGTGGTAAAGATTTTATCCACCAAATTATTGATGAAGACTTAAAAACAGGAAGATATAAAGGTGTTGTTACACGTTTTCCACCTGAACCCAATGGGTATCTTCATATTGGTCATGCTAAATCAATATGCCTAAATTTTGGACTTGCAGAAGAATACAAAGGCAGATGTCATTTGCGATATGACGATACCAACCCACTAAAAGAAGAACAAGAATACATTGATGCTATTCGTGAAGATGTAAAATGGTTAGGTTTTGACTGGGGGAAACACGAATATTACGCATCAGATTATTTTGAACAGCTTTATGAATGGGCAATCGATTTAATTAAAAAAGGAAAAGCTTATGTTTGCGATTTATCTCCTGAAGAAGTAAGGGCTTACCGAGGGACATTAACCGAACCAGGAAAAGAAAGCCCATATCGCAATAGGTCTATTGAGGAAAATTTAGACCTTTTCCAGAGAATGAGAGCAGGAGAATTTCCAGATGGTTCAAGGACACTCCGTGCGAAAATTGACATGGCTTCGCCCAATTTAAATATGCGTGACCCCGTAATGTATCGTATTATACGGGCAACACATCCACGAACAGGAGACAAATGGTGTATTTATCCTATGTATGATTTTGCACATGGACAATCAGATTCCATCGAAGGAATTACGCATTCCATTTGCACTCTGGAGTTTGAAGACCATCGACCTCTTTATGACTGGTTTATAAAAGAATTAGGCATATATGCTCCACGTCAAATTGAATTTGCCAGACTAAACCTTACATATACCGTTATGAGTAAAAGAAGACTCCTTGAACTTGTGCGTGAAGGATATGTGCGGGGTTGGGATGACCCGAGAATGCCCACAATATCAGGTTTAAGAAGAAGAGGATATACACCAGAATCCATTCGCCAGTTTTGCAAATTGATTGGTGTTGCTAAAGCAGATAATACTGTAGATATAGCATTACTTGAATATTGTATCCGCGAGGACTTAAACAAAAAAGCAAATAGATATATGGCTGTATTAAAACCTCTAAAGGTAGTTATTGACAATTATCCTGATGATCTTGTCGAAGAAATGGATGCAATAAATAATCCAGAAGACCCCACAGCGGGGACAAGAAAAGTTCCATTTTCAAAAGTGATATACATTGAACAAGATGATTTTATGGAAAATCCACACCCTAAATTTTATAGATTGGCGCCTGGCAAAGAAGTACGATTAAGATATGCTTATTTTATAAAATGCACAGATGTAATAAAAGATAAAAATGGAAATATTATTGAATTACATTGTACTTATGACCCAAATACAAAGGGAGGCAATGCACCAGACGGTAGAAAAGTAAAAGCAACTTTACATTGGGTATCTGCACATCATGCCTTTAACGCAGAAATTCGATTATATGACCATCTTTTCTTAAAACCCGACCCTAACGATGTCCCAGAAGGTTTAGATTGGAGAAGCAATATAAACCCTAATTCATTAACTGTAATGACAAATTGTAAGTTAGAACCTGAACTAAAAAAACTAAAAATTGGTGATAAAATACAATTTGAACGACAGGGATATTTCTCTGTCGACCCAGACACAACACCAGAAATGATGGTATTTAACAGAATAGTTACCCTTAAAGATGAATGGGCTAAAATTAAATCTAAATTAGAAAAATAATACCTATTTTATACTTTTTATGGTAAAATTAAGGATAGATAGTATATTTAAATATTATCTATCCTTAAAATTTTTAGTGAAAATAATTTTATTTTGTGGCATAATTATAATAGTATACAAAAACTGTTTGAAATAAGATATAATTAGGGTATAAAAATTGATGATGGAATATAACATGGGTACAAAAAGAAAATGGATTTTAATAGGAATTTACCAGACAATAATCTTACTTCTTTTCCCTCTCTTTTCTTTTGCTATTAATTATCAAAATATAACCGATAACTCCATCCTTGATAATTACTTTCTCCCATCAGAAAATTTTCATCGTTATTTTGCTTTCTCTAATAATCAATACTTTGAAATTTCAAAAGATAATTTGAAAATATGGATATGGGATTCATCAAAAAATAAGTTTACAGACCCTATTGAAATAATATTCTTAAACAGTCATGCAGATATTATTTATGGGAGTAAACCAACTGACATTAAATACAATTGTTACTCTGGAAATCAACCTGAAACGTGGATAGTTGATAGTTGTGCTTATGAAAAAATTTGCACCCCGAATGTGTATGATGGAATTGACCTTGAGTTTTATTTCCAAAATAAAAAGTTAGAATTCGATTTTATTGTGAACCCCCAAGCTGACTTAAATCAAATAACATGGGAAATTAAAGGGGGAAATGTAATTACATATTTAGATAATAATCTAACTATAACAAACGACACTGGTTACACAATTAGTTTTAGTATCCCTAAGATTTATCAATCTTCATATAAAAACATAGAAACCTCATCTTTACAAAACGCCTACTTTTCCAATATAGGTAGAAATACATATCAGATTATTGTTGAAAAATATGACCAAAATTTAGAACTGGTGATAGACCCAATTCTCACACTTTCCACTTATATGTTTGTACCCAATGCTAATAAACCACAATCACTATTCAATAGAGTATATTTAGATTACTATAATAGTACTACTGATATTTCAATAATTGGTGTATCTGCTGAATTACCTAAAACGGAAGGTATTGATATTGCTGTGTTCTTATGTAAGTTATCACCGACTATAGGGAAGGCACATGATATTACATTTTTAAATGGGAACAGCAATGATTATATAAATGCAATAAATCATCACTCTGATTTTATAAACAATCATATTATTGTTGCTGGAAAAACAAATTCAACAAACTTTCCCATCAGCAATTCTATTCCCCCTTTTAATACCAATTTGAATATAAATGGTACTTCAGGCGAATTTGATGGTTTCTTAACTATACTTGATAAAGACTTAAAAATAACATTTTCTACACTCATTGGCGGAACAGGATATGATTCGATTGAGGATATAACAATCAACGAAAATTACTTGTTCTTTGCGGGAAACACAAGCTCTACAGATTTACAATTAGTTAATTCTACACAAACAGGAACAAAAGAAGTCCTTTCCGCTGATGGCTTTTGGGGAATAATGACTCTAAACCCATTAGAATGTAAATATATGACAAAGTTAAATGCAGGTGAACTCGAAGTCAAAGATATTGAAGCAAACTCAGAATATGTATACCTTTGTGGCAACACATCTATAGGCTATCCAGTTTTTACACCAGCGATACCTGAATCTCAAATTCAGGGAAAAGATATTTTTGTTCAGCATTATTCATATTTAACCGAAACAACTAATCCAAATGTTAATTTGTTATCCTCTTTCTTTTTTGGAGGTTCGTATGACGACATCTTAGAAGGAGGTATTCTAATTTACTATGATACCCTTTGTTTAGCAGGTAATACATACTCTAATGATATACCCAACCCAAAGTCAGCCGTCCCTGAAAAGATAGATAACCAAACGCATCCCTTCCTAACTGTAATAAATCCTGATTTAACACAAAAAGTTGTTGGTACATACTATGTGTTCGGTAATGGAACAGATATATTAACTGATATAAAAACACCAGATAAGTTTTACAATGAATTTTTCATTGCAGGTTATACCAATAGTAATTTTGAAAATTTTTCATGGGATAATCCTACCTTCACTTCAAATCCATTCAATACTTTACTAAATAATGGGTTATACAATAATTATTATGACGCAATGATTTGGAGATTGCAATGGAATAGTTCTAATTCTACAATTACTCCAACATGGGGAACATTTTTAGGCGGTAGTTTAAGCGACACTGCACTCTCAATAGGAACTGCAAGCGATACTCATATCTGTATTGTTGGAATAACAGAATCAACAGACTTTCCATTACAGGGATGCCATTCCATCGAATCTGAACATCTACCAACCCTACCAACCCAATATCTATCTGCGTTTAATATCCCAGGCAAAATTATTTATGTAAATCCTAACAGTTCCACACCCGATGGAAATTCTTGGGAGACAGGTTTCCATACTATTACAGATGCAATTAATTCAGCCAACAATTATGATGAGATTTGGATTAAAGCAGGTGAATATAATGAAAGGGTTTCAATAACTGATTTATCCAATATTATCATCCGAGGTGGTTTTTCAGGAACTGAAACAAATGTTAATAATGTTAATCCTTGGCTAAATCCAACAAAATTAATTATTCTTCCGACCAAAGCCTCAGGAAACGTAGGAACTCCAATTCTTAATATTACTTCGGCTTATGATATTGCTATATATGGGCTTATTTTTGAAAATGGAAATAATATAATTGGTGATGGAGGAGCATTAACCATAACTAATTCATCGGTTTATATCTCTTGTTCTCAGTTTTATACTAACACCGCTTACGGAAACGGAGGTGCAGTTTATATAGATAACTCTTCAGTGAGTTTTACAAACTGTGTTTTCTCTAAAAATTCTTGTTCGGGAAATGGGTCTGCCATTTTTGCAAACGAATCAAGTCTTCAATTAACTCATTGCACATTGGCTGATAACTTCAAAACTTCCAGTGGTGACATTAGTACTGTTGATATACAAGGTTCTACCTCAGCATTGGAAATTTTAAACTCAATTATTTGGGCATATAATGGAAATAATATACCACAAATAAATTACGACGAAACCATTAATATTGAATATCTTTTACTTAGAAATTCAATAATACAAAACTTTGATAAAATTGCATCTCCTCCCCCTTCAATTAATATCATTGAAACAGAACCTCTTTTTATGGAGTATCCATCTGAAACATCTCCTGGGGATTTAAATCTGACTTTAGACTCTCCTGCCGTAAATCTTGGAGACCCAATTTCATTAACTATTGAATACGGAGCAATTAATGAAGATATTCGTCGTATGCCCCGTATAAATCTTGGGGAATGTAAACCTGATGCTGGTGCCTTCGAAATATTTCCAGCTCCACCTCCAAAAATTGTGCTTTATGGCGATAATCCATTATATCTAAATGTAAATGAACCTTATACAGAACCTGGTTTCGAAGCTAAAGATGGTTGCAATACTGATATAACGGATCTCGTAGATGTAGATAGTACAAATATAAATCCGAGTATACCTGGAGAATATATAGTTACATATTCAATTATAAATCCCTACAATCAAGGTGAAATAATAAAAGTCACAAGAACTGTTATTGTTATTTCTTCAACTGGAGAACCACAAATAACTCTTATCGGTCCTCCTGAAGTAGTATTAGAATGTGGTATTAATAATTTCAATGATCCAGGAGCAACGGCTAAAGACCCATCTGGAAATGACATTACTGACAAAATCAAAGTTGACAATAACGTGAATATTAATAACCCTGGCTCATATACAATCGTCTATAGTATAGACGGTACCGAAGAATATACTTCTGCAACAGCGACGCGAACTGTACAAGTAATAGATACAACACCACCACAAATAAATCTCATTGGTGATACTACAATAGTTTTGCCTTGCAACTCAGTATGGACAGAGCTGGGATACGATGCAAGCGATTCATGTTCATCAACCGTTGATGTAACAAATGAAGGTGAAGTAAATCTTTCACAAAGTGGCATCTACGTTCTGACCTATACTGCATTTGATGAATCAAGAAATCATATTACTGTTCAAAGGACAGTTGTTGTTGATTGTGATGGGCCCAATATTACTCTTATCGGAAGCTCTAAAATCACGTTGCCTTGCAATACTGTATGGAACGACCCTGGATATGTAACTTCTGATTCTATATCTGACGTTGCTCCTGTAAAAGTTACTGGGACTGTAAATACCTCACAAACGGGCACATATACTATTACCTATGAAGCGACTGACACAATGGGGAACTCTTCTTCAGTTCAAAGGATAGTTGTTGTTGACTGTGATACTACCCCATTAAACCAATGCGAAAGTGGATGTATCAACTCTCCAGAAAATTCGATTGATAATGATGGTGATGGCATTAGCTTATGCATAGAAAATTGTTACGGGACTTCTGACCAAAAAATTGATTCGGACGAAGACGGAATGTCTGACGACTTTGAAATTAACTATACACTTAATCCTTCTCGCCCTGATGCAGAAGAGGACGCAGATTTAGATGGATATACCAATTTAGAAGAATATTTACAGAAGACAAATCCTATAGATTCAAATTCTCCATGGACTTCCTATTATGTTTCACCGGATGGAAATGATGATATTAATACTAACAATGGCTCTTTAATGAAACCATGGAAAACTATAAATTATGCAATTTCAAATACTCCACAAACCACTATGAAAATAGCGATTATTCTTCTACCTGGGGATTATCATGAAATTATAAATTTGAAATCCAATACGGTCTTACGTGGTATCACTATTTCTGGTTCTGGAGAAAAACCCACTATATTTGGGACAATAAATGGTGCTGAAAACTCAGATGTTTTTTCTATTGATATTAGACCTCCCTCTCCATCACAACAGGATTACATTCTTCTCAATTGTGGAAATAACATAATGCACATTAAAAATGTCCGTTTCTTGGGAACAGGTACAGAAATAGGAATATCTGTAGACGGAGATAAACCTTATTACACAGTTATTGAGCAATGCACCTTTGAAAATCTAAAAATAGGTATCCAAATAGGAGACAGTATACCTATTATTCGTCGATGCATCTTTAGGACATCGGATAGTATAGATACTGTTTCACCCACATGTATCTACATTAAGGATAATCAAGGCAGTTCCAATCCTTCCAACTCTTTAGGTGATATTAATGACCCTAATACAGGCTGGAATACTTTTGAGTTAGAATCCGGTAAAGCAATTATTAATGAAAGGTCAACTCCAATCATAGCGGACAATAATGATTGGGGAACAGAGGATACAACTTCATTAGTTGAAGGAAATGTCAAAATTAATTATGCATTAAAGAAAGGCTCTGCTCTTGTAGCTTCTTCACTTTCATTTGTTGTTTGGAATGCTTCAAATAAACAATCTATACAAAATGCTACTATCTCATTGAGTCCTTCTGTATATCCACCACTCTCCCAAAATACAAATGGTGTATACACCTTCAGTTCTATTCCAGAAGGGACATACAATGTTACCATCACTGCCCCCAGTTTCCAAAACCATTCATTAACCACAACTGTACCAGCGGGAAATATAAAATCCGAGTCTGTTGCACTAAAACCTGTAACAACACAAGAAGGTTCCAATGACGGAACTCATGATGGCTCTCCTGATGGCTCTGTTGATGGCTCAAATGAAGGTGCCGTTGACGGAACACATGATGGCTCTAATGATGGTACAAACGAAGGACAAACAAATGAAGGAGAACCAACCAAACCTGTAAAAAAATGCGGTTGTAATCAAAAGGGCAACAAAACTTCCATTTCAGAAATAGCGATAATAAGTTTAGCGATTTCAATGCTTGGAATGTATCGACCTAAGAAAAATAAACGATTATAATCTTACTTTTGTCCCTTATTATCAACGTTTGAAGAATTATTATTTTTTAGTTCCTTTTTATAATTTTTAACGGCGGTAATATGTTCATCTATTGTTTTGCTAAACGTATGTGTCCTATTATCACCATTTGATACAAAATATAAATAATCCCCATCCGTAGGTGATATAACTGCCCGAATACTTTGAATTCCTGGATTACATATTGGTGTAGGTGGTAACCCTTTATATTTGTATGTATTATATGGAGAATCTATTAATTTATCTTGTTCTGTAAGTAATTCACCATACTTTTGATTTGCATACTGAAGAGTAGCGTCTATTTGAAGCAACATTCCCTTCTTTAACCTGTTATATATTACCTGAGCAATCAATGGTCTCTCGTCATCTATCTTAGACTCTTCTTCAACTAATGATGCAATTATAATTGTTTTATATCTTTCTTCTTCTGATACATTAATTTTATATTCCTCACATAATTTATCCCAATTTTTATTAAATTGCTTCATCATTGCATCTGCCAATTCTCTCATACTTGGAACTTCCTCAAACATATATGTTCCAGGCATTAAAAAACCCTCAACAGTCGGTCCAGGTATTCCTTTCTCTTTTGCATATTCACTTGAATTTACAAGATTTAAAAACTCCTCTGGATTGGGTGTTATATCTGCTATCTGCTTATTCGTCAATCCTTCTGGGACAGTTATTTTATAAACATAAATAGGTCTAACTGGCCCTTTTTTTATCAATTCATATATTTGGCGAATAGAAACACCATTGGGAATAGAATAAATCCCATACTTAATATTCTTATCTTCACCCTCTAACTTCAAAAAAATCAAAAAAAATATTTCGTGTGGGATTAAATTATTCTCTTTCAATATAGTAGCCACATTTCTGGCTGTACTTCCCTTTGGAATAGTTATTTCCACTTGCTCACCAGGGACAGCATCTCTCACCATATAAATATATAGACTTAAACTAATACCAGCAGAAATAAAAATTAAAAAAACAAACATTGCCAATAATAAACATAAAATTGTCAGCCAATTTCTTTTCTTTAAATGTTTTGGCATGTTTTATACACTACTACCTTCTTTTTTCACGTTCAAGATACATTTCTAACAACTTTGCCGCTGCAATCTTATCAACTACACCCCGTTGTTTTTTTATGCTCAGGCCAATGTTTGTTAACGTTTTTTGTGCTGATGTGGTCGTCAATCGTTCATCCACAAGTTCAATATCTACATTCTGTATATTTTCTTTTATCTCTCTATAAAATTCTCGTACTTTTCCAGATTGTATCCCTTCTTTCCCATCTAATTGTAATGGTAATCCTATAATTATTTTTTTGATATCCTTATCTATAACTATTTTTTGTATCTCTTTTATACAATCTTCCGTTTTCCTTAAATCAATAACTAAAAGTGGAAAAGCAAAAATCCGCAACGGGTCGCTAATAGCAACACCTACTCTTACTTCTCCATAATCAATTGCTAATACTCTACCTTCTTTCAATATTTTAATCCTATTTTGTTATTTCAATTTATACTCTATTTTTCCTATAATTATCTATCCTTGTTGTATTAAAGTATAAATTATAATATGTTTTGGAGAATAATATGCATCAGGAAGATCGGCCTATTCATTTTTCCATCGAATTAATTCACAATCCAACTCCCATCAATAAAGAACAATTACAACGACTTTATTATGACTTAGTGGGAACATCTGTTTCTTACGACAGCATCGATTTCAGTTTTCCGATGCAAACACGATTTTATTCAACTCGTGGGAATCGAAGTCAATCCATTGTCTTATTTCTCATCGACCGCACATTAATCATTGAAGAATGGGCATCTATTACCTTTGATGAATTCTTAAATAAGGTTAAAGAACTTTCACCTCGTATCCTATCAGCAAGAAATCAACCTGTCTTCCTTGCTCATACAGGGACACTAAGGTCAACCTATGCTCTGACAAGATATGAGGACTCAAAAATTTTAATCTTAGAAAAATTATTAAATCAAAAACAAGAATTAATAATTGACCACTTTGGCAGACCTACCACAGCTGTCGGGGTAAAATTGATTTTTCCTGAATCAAATGACACACCAGGCATTTACCACGTGCTTATTGAGTCTTTTCGACATAGTAAAAAGGAACTGTTTGTAGAAGTTCGTGGCATCTTCGGAAGAACTATAGTAACAAATCAAAATATCCATCTAATTTTAGAAAACTTGCAAGATATGAGAGAGTTTCTGGTAAAGAGAATTCAACCTTTTCTTTCCCAATTCGATTAGAATCATCTCACTTCTTCTTGTTACCTACCAGCCTCTTACTCTATAAATCTCCAGAGGCTCTCTATCTGTCGCCGAAGGTGGTATATATGATAAATTAGAAATGTCTGTCCATTCCTCCTCTGTTATCTTTACATTAACACATCCTACAACTTCTTTAAACTGCTCTAATGTCCTTGCCCCAACTAATATTGATGTAACACATGGATGGCTTTTAACCCAAGCCCCAGCAAGAACAGCGGGAGAAAGTCCCTTTTTCTCTGCATATTCAACAAATCTCTTGGTTATTTCTACATAAATTGGATTCTCATATCTTTTCTGATACATCTTATTCTCATCTAATCTGCCTTTACCTCCCTTCAGATATTTTCCCGTCAACATGCCAGCACCCAGAACATTATAAGGAACAACTGCAAGGTTTTCATGTTTAGCCAACGGCAAGATTTCCACTTCTACTTGCCGTTTAAGAAGACTGTACATAGGTTGTATACAAACAACAGGCGCATAATGATATTCTCTTGCTACTGCAATTGCCTTCATTATTTGCCATGCAGAGAAGTTAGAAATGCCCGTATAAAGAACTTTCCCCTGCATAATCAATGTATGTACCGCTTCTAAAGAATACTCTATAGATGTGTCCTCATCCCAATGATGAAGATAAAGTATATCAAGGTATTCTGTCTTCAATCTTCGTAAAGACTCTTCTACAGATTGGATAATATTCTTTTTTGATAATCCTTCATTATTTATCCCTTTTTGTGATGGGAAAAATACCTTTGAAGCAATAATAATATCTTTACGCTTGTCACCTATCCATTCACCTACAATCTTTTCTGTTTCCCCTTTATTGTAATTGTGAGCAGTATCAAAAAAGTTTATACCTATATCATAAGCACAATCCATAATTTTGAAACTAACTTCTTTATCTGCCTCATTACCAAATGTCATTGTCCCCAAACATATTTCTGAAACTTTCAAGCCTGATTTTCCTAATGGAACATAGTTCATAAAACCATCTCCCTTATAATAACCTTATATAAAGAGAAAGTGGCGGCGCAGGGATTCGAACCCCGGACACGCGGATTATGATTCCGCTGCTCTAACCAACTGAGCTACGCCGCCGTAAGGAATATAATTATAACAAATACGCTTTTTATTATACAACAGTTCAAGAGATATCTACTCTCACCAACATGTTTATTGTGTCCAATGATAATGTTAATTTAAAGTCGTTTTATTACAATTTTTTTTCTTATACTAATTGTAAATTTACTAACAATTTAGGAGTAAATACATGACAGTTGTACTTTCTTGGAATATTAACGGATTCCGTTCCATCTTGAAAAAAGGATTTATTGAATGGCTTGAAAAAGTATCGCCAGATATTATTTGCTTGCAGGAAACCAAATTAAAACCTTCTGATATAAATGACAATACTCTCCCTATACCATCACATTATCACACGTATTGGAGTTGTGCAAAAAAACCCGGTTATAGTGGAACTGCTTTTTTCAGTAAAAATAAACCCATCCAAATAATAGAAATTGATGACCCCGACTTTACAAATGAAGGTAGACTCCAAATAGCTGAGTTCAGTAATTTCATTCTCTTCAATTCATACTGGCCTAACAGTCAAGAGGAAAAAAAACGACTTCCTTACAAACTTGAATTTATTGATAAATTACAAAAAACACTCCTTAATTTCGTTAAAAAGAAGAGGAAAAATATCCTCGTATGTGGAGACTTTAATATAGCACACACAGAAATTGACCTTGCCCGACCTAAAGAAAATGAAAATCATGCTGGATACTATCCTGAAGAAAGGGAAGCCATGACAAAATTCTTGAATGCAGGTTTTGTAGATACATTTCGGATGTTTTGCAAAGAAGGAGGACATTATACATGGTGGTCGTATCGAACAAATGCCAGAGCTCGGAATATCGGTTGGAGAATTGACTATCATGTGGTAAATGAAGCATTTAAGAAACAAATTAAACGGTCATGGATATTATCTGATGTTCTCGGCTCTGACCATTGTCCCATAGGTGTTGAGATTATATAAAAGGTTGGTTTAATATGAAAAAATCTTACGTTACAACAAAACAAGGAGACAAGGGAAAAACAAAATTACCTGATGGACATTGGGTTTTAAAGGATTCGGAAATCATTGAATGTCTCGGTTCTTTAGACAGTCTCCGTGTTAACTTATCATATCTTAGATTGCAAATTTTACAATCAGACAATCCACATAAAATATTCCTTTCTGAGACACTTTTATGGCTTATTCATTGCTGTTTCATAACTGGAACACAAATATCCGACCCTTCTGGTGTATTAGTTCCATCCAACCATCCTCGATTAAGTCAAAAACACTTAAATCAATTAGAACAATGGCAAGCACAATTGGAAGAACAACTTCAATTACCAAGAAAGTTTATTGCATCCGCTAACAATCCTATTTCTGCTTATGCAGATATAGTAACCACAGTAGCAAGAGAATTTGAACGTAGATTGATTACTTTAAAGAAAAATCAACCCGAGACAATTAATGAAGTATTTGTACCTTTTTATAATCGTTTGAGTGATTTTTTGTTTATCATTGCACGAATTTTGGATAACGACAATTTCAATACTGTGGACTATACACTTATCCAGTAGAAAACCTGTTCTTACACCGATGAATTTAATACTTTTTCTACAAAATTTTTCAACCCATTGATATATTTATCTCCCGTTATAATAAACCCCTCATTATGGTCACCTGTAATCTCCAAAAATTCCTTCTCACATTCCAATAATTCAAATATTTTTTTACCGTGATAATACTTGATAATAGTATCCTGTGGACTATGTATAACTAAAACAGGAGATTTAATGTTTTTCACTTTCTTTTTCGTACAAAACTCATTCCTCTTCGCAAACCGCTCTGGAAACCATGAAAAGACATCTTTCGCCACATCAATTGTTGAAAGGAACGTACTTTCAAGGATTACCCCCGCACAACCTACCTTCGTCGCTAAATCTGCCGTTACCGCACCACCTAAAGAACGGCCAAAAAGAATTATATTCCTTGGTGAATATCCCTTTTTTTCTATTAAATACCTCCACATTGCTAATGCATCGTTACAACATCTCTCTTCTGAAGGTTTTCCTGTTGACTGACCATATCCACCATAATCATACACTAAAACGCTTAAACCTAACTTGCGAAAAATACCTACCGATTCCAATCGGTCTGCAATATTCCCTGCATTTCCATGAGAGAAAAGAACAATCCCTTTTGAACCTTCAACAGGGATATACCAACCGTGTGTTTTTCCTTTATCAACAGTAGCAAATATATCTTCATATTTCCAGTTATAGTAAGCAGGCGTTCTATAAATATAAGATGTTCTTTGATAAAGTATATTTGGAAAGATATATTTAGCAAATAACGAAAATGTATACATAATAAAAACAATAAATAGTATTATAAATAAATATAAATATTTGTATTTAATCAATTTCATTTAATAAACGATATAAAACATTATTTCTGACCATAATACGCATCTTTTCCCCACTTTCGTTCATAATGCTTATTTAAATATTCGTCCTCTAATTTTGTTATATCCCCATTGTTTATCATGACTGTATGGTACGCCATTTCTGCTAACTGTTCAAGAACAAAGGCTGTTTCAACTGCTTTCTCTACATTTTCTCCCCAGACAAAAGGTCCATGTCCAGGGACAAGAACTGCCTTACATCTTTCCACACCATGTTGCAAAGTGCATTTCACAACCTGTTCTCCAATAGAAGTTTCGTAATCTTCCGTATTGGGCAATTCAGTTAGTGGAATATCTCCAAAAAAATAATCTGCATGTGTAGTTCCCAAGCACGGAATTGGTTTTCTTGCTTGTGCCCAACATGTTGCAAAATGGGAATGAGTGTGGACAACTCCACCCACATTGGGGATATTTCTATATATAGCCAGATGAATAGGCAAATCCACAGATGGTTTTAAATCCCCTTCAATAGTTTTTCCTTCCATATCCACAACAACCATATCCCTCACTTTTAATTTATAATACGGCACACCACTTGGCTTGATTACTACCAAATTACGTTCCCTATCTATTCCGCTGGCATTGCCCCATGTTAAAATGACAAGTTTTTCCTGAACCAATTGCAAATTTGCTTCAAATACTTCCTTTTTTAATCGTTCTAACATAACATTTCCTTTATTCATTTGTATCAGAAAGAACCATACCACTGGCCTTCTCTGGATTTTCCATAACTGATATTAATACGTCTTCTATTTTTTGTGCATCTTTAAGATTCATAATTTCTGTGCGTATTTTTCCTATATAAGGATAACCATGCAAATAGCCATTATAAAACTTTCTAAATATGGGAACACCTCTTTGTTCACCATAATACTCAATATGTTTTCTAAAATGTATCAGGCACCACTGTATTCGTTCTTTAATATTTGGTTCTGGCAAATATTCTCCTTTTTTCAAATACAATTTACATCGTTTAAATAAAAAGGGATTACCAATAGCAGCCCTTCCTATCATAACTCCATCCGCACCTAATTCGAAGCATTTTTCAACATCCTGTGGAGTTTTTATATCTCCATTAGCAACAAAAGGAATTCTCGTTCTTTCTTTTATTTTAGGTATCCAGGACCAATCCACATCCCCCTTTAACCCTTGTTGTCTCGTCCTTAAATGTACTGTAATAAAATCAATACCTATTGTATAAGCAATTTCTAAAACATCAAAGATATTAATATTACTATCATCCCAACCCAACCGTGTTTTTAAGGTAACAGGCAATCCCGTATTTGACTTTACCTCAGACAAAACCCGTTTTAATTTTTTTAGGTCTTTTAACAATCCTGCACCATCTCCCCTATTTACTATCTTTTTTACCCAACAACCTGCATTAATATCTATAAAATCTGGATTAAAACTTTCGGCGGTTCTGGTCGCATTTGCCATTGATGATTCCGCATTACCGTATAACTGAATACCTATAGGTCTTTCCTGTTCACTAAAGTTCATTTTTTTCAATGACCTATCCACATTGCGGATAACTGCTTCTGCACTTACAAATTCAGTAATAACAACATCAGCACCCCATTCTTTGCAAATATTACGAAAGGGATAATCGGTTATATCATCCATAGGTGCAAGAAACAACGGCTTTTCTATTTCATACTTTCCAATTTTCATTTTATTAACTCTACTCGTCTGTTTTAGAAAGTTTCATTGCACAAAACTTAGGTCCACACATGGTGCAATAGTTTTGATTTATTTTATCTCCCCCGTTCTCCTTGATACACGGATTACTTTCCATAAACATTCTTAATGACTTTTCAGGGTCTAATGCAAGAGCAAACTGGTCTTCCCATGAAAATTTAACTCTTGCCAATGCCATAAGACAATCTCGAAGCAAAGCGGAAGGCAAACCTTTGGCAATATCTGAGGCATGAGCCGATATTCTATATGTAATTACCCCTTCCCTTACATCATCCCTATCTGGCAATCCGATATGTTCTTTCGGCGTTACATAACATAACATTGCAGTCCCTGCAGAACCAATAAGCGTAGCACCGATAGCAGAACTAATATGGTCATAACCTGTCGCAATATCAGTTACCACTGGACCTAATGTATAAAATGGAGCAGAATTGCACCAGTCTTTTTGAATATTAATATTCTCCAGAATTTTATTCATAGGAATATGTCCTGGTCCTTCGTGCATTACCTGCACATCAAACTTTTCTGCTCTTTTTGCAAGTTCGCTCTGAACCTTCAACTCCGCAAATTGTGCCTCATCGTTTGCATCATAAATACACCCAGGTCTCAAACCGTCACCTATTGAGACTGCTACATCATAGGTAGATAAAATCTCACAAATTTCATCCCAATGGGTATATGTAAAATTTTGTTGTTTATGTACCTTCATCCACCGTGCAATAATTGCACCCCCACGACTAACAATTCCTGCAAGTCGTTTTCCTACTAATGGCAAATGTTCTTCCAATAACCCTGCATGTATCGTAACATAATCTACCCCCTGCTCTGCTTGTTGAATTAGGACATCACGATACAATTCCCATGTAATATTTTCAGGTTTCCCTTCTACTTTCTCCAGTGCTTCATAAATTGGCACCGTCCCTATAGGAACAGGTGAATTTCGAATTATCGCTTCCCTAATAGACTCAATTCCTTCACCTGTGCTCAAATCCATAACAGTATCAGCACCACACATCACCGCCCAAATCATCTTTTCAACTTCCTCCTTCATTCCGCTTCGAATAGATGAATTGCCTATATTAGCATTAATTTTTGTTCGTAACCCCTGTCCAATTCCCATAGGTTCCAATTCAAGGTGATTAATATTTGCGGGGATAATAATTTTCCCTTCTGCCACTTGTTGACAAACCCATTCTGGAGAAATGATTGCCTTCTCTATAATTTCCTCTGCCCTTTCTTTCCATAACCATTCAATCCACATTTTGTTTTGTGTTATCTCAATACTTTCCCGATACGCCACATATTCCATCTCAGGAGTAATAATGCCTTTCTTTGCATAGTACCGTTGAGTTACCCGTTTCCCATGTTTCGCCTTTCGTATTGTTTTATTTCCTTTTTGAAATGTTTGTATTTCTCCCCTCAAACTTACCCATCTATCCCTTACTTTTATTATCCCTTTTTGAAAATCACCCGAATCTTCTGTATTCTTATAAGGTCCTGATGTGTCATAAATATAGTATTCAGGTATCTGTGACAAATCATTCCTTTTCATTTCTTCCGAAATAATACGTTCACTAATTTTTATTTTCTTAACAGGTATTAAAAAATTAAACACCTTCCCTTCTATATTGACATAATCCTTTTGGATTTTAGATTTTAAAATACTATTTTCAATAAACTTCTTCATTTCCTTACCTAAATAACAATTAGATAAAACCCTATTCTTATTATATCATCTTAAAATTGGGATATTGTCTTAGATATGAACAAGAACTTCTATCTTCTCATTCCCTTCGATAATATTGCATTCATTTACATGAAGCATCGCAACAACATCTTTTAGTAATATTTGACATACTTTATTCATTGCTGATGGACACTTAACTTCTATCTTTGTAACAGGTGCCGCTAAACTTATATTCGCATCGGCTTTCGCTTTTCTAATAGGATTAATTAGAGAAATAAGAACCTCATATAATTCTGGATATGGAGTAGTAGGTACTCCATCAAATTCTTTCACAGATGGCCATGGACTTTTATGAATAGAACTTGCCATATCTTTATCATTCGAGTATTCCCAACTCCAGACCTCTTCAGTTATATAGGGCAAATATGGAGCAAACAAACGAATAACAGCACGATGTATAAGTCGCAACGCACTACATGCAGAAATTCGTTCATCGCTTAATTCTGCCTGATATACACGAGGCTTTATAATTTCCAAATAATTATCACAAAAAACACTCCAGAAAAATTCTTCTGTCAACATTAAGGCTTGAGCATAATCAAATTCTTCAAAACTGGTTGTTGCCCTTTGAATACACACTTTCAATTCATTTATAACAGCAATATCTATTGGGTTTTGGATAGATTCTTTCTTAAGCAACCCCCTATCCACATTTTGGAGTTGCATAATTGCAAATTTACTTGCATTAAATAATTTTGTGCATAATTTCCTACCCACCTTAAAAGCCTGTTCATCATAAGCAGTATCCACCCCCAATCGGGCTTTAGCTGACCAATACCGAACACTATCAGCTCCATGTTGTTCAATCAGTGGTTCAGGAGTTACTACATTCCCATGACTCTTTGACATTTTTTTACGGTCAGGGTCTAATATCCAACCACTCAAAACAACATTCTTCCATGGGATATCGCCATCATGAAGATATGCTTTTACGATTGTATAAAACGCCCATGTGCGAATAATATCATGGGCTTGTGGACGTATGTCCATTGGAAACAATTTTTTATGTCGTTCTGGATTTAAAAACCAATGCGTTGCTATCTGTGGTGTAAGCGAACTTGTTGCCCATGTATCTAAGACGTCTGGTTCTCCTGTAAAACCATTCCGCTTATCTCTTTGTTCTTCCGTATAACCAGAAGGGACATCTGACAATGGGTCAATTGGCAAATCTTTTATTTCAGGTATAATTGGCTTACTATATACTATTTCTCCATCTTCATTTATCGGATACCATACGGGAATAGGAACACCAAAAAATCTCTGCCTGCTCAAACACCAATCCTGATTTAATCCTTCGACCCAGTGTTCATACCGTTTGTACATATAATCAGGATGCCATTTTATTTTTTTACCTTGCTCAATAAGTGCCTCTTTTTTATCGATGATTCGGGTATACCACTGCCGTGTCGGAACAATTTCTAAAGGTCGGTCACCTTTTTCAAAGAAACGAACCGCATGGGTAATCTGCGTTTCGGGACGGTCAATTATACCCTCTATTTGATTCGCAATTTCTACAATAATCTTCTTGGCATTTCCCGTATATAGTCCTTGCATTCTGGAATAAACTTCATTGGCTTTTTGTGGATTCTTTGAAGGAACAATCAGATGCCCTGTATTCGAAGAAGTCTTCGTTTTTTCATCAATATCTACAAACTCAATATGCAACAAAGTTCCATTCCTCGCCACAATTTGTCGCAGAGGCAAATTAAATTGTTTCCACCACTCCACATCTGTCTGGTCACCAAAAGTACATACCATAACAACCCCCGTTCCCTTCTCTGGCTCCGCTTTTTCATCTGCCATAATAGGAACAGGAACATGAAACAATGGTGTTAAAATTGTTCTCCCTATGTATTTGTTATACCTCTCATCGTTTGGATGAACTAAAACCGCTACACACGCCGGAAGTAATTCCGGTCGTGTAGTTGCTATCACAAGATATTCATCACTATCAGGAAAAGGGAATCGAAAGTAGTAAAAAGCAGAAGCAACTTCCTTATCTACAAGTTCCGCTTGAGCAATAGCAGTTTGATAATCTACATCCCATAAAACAGGCCTTTCTTCCTGATATATCTCCCCTTTTTTATAAAGTTCAATAAAACTCGCCTGAGAAATTAAACGGCAATGTCGGTCAATCGTTGCGTATTCAAGGTCCCAGTCATAGCTCATTCCGAGTCGTGTCCATAAGTTCCGAAATGCCTTTTCATCTTCAACAATAACTTGGTCACACAACTCAATAAAATTTTTACGACTTACGGGTAGAGGTGGTGTTCCCTTTTTACCAGGGGATACTTTAAGGTTAGGGTCATAAGACATCGAAGGTTCGCAACGAACATTAAGGTAATTTTGCACTCGTCTTTCTGTTGGCAATCCATTATCATCCCACCCTATCGGGAAGAATATATTTTTACCTTTCATTCTTTGATACCGAACAATAAAATCTTGATGGGAATAACTAAACATATGCCCTACATGCAAAGAACCGCTCACAGTTGGGGGAGGCGTATCTACAACAAAAGTCTGTTCACGTGTTTTTGAAGGGTCCCAACAATATATCCCCGTCTCTTTCCATGTCTTTATCCAGTTTTCTTCAATTCTCTTTACATCATAATTTTTAGGTAAATCCATAATCCTAAACCTTCTTTTAAAAAAATCCTTAGTCTGTGTGCTTTATTTCCATTAATAATACTAATAAGGGAGATTTTCAAGGATTGATAAATAGTATACAATATTCAACATAAATTGGGAAAATTATTCAAAAATACGATGTTGAAATAAATCAAAAAATATTAAAACCTGTCAGCCCATAGGCAAGTAAAAATCCTGCGATATGTTGCAACGGTGGAGATATTATTCTTGAGCCCAACGTTATCGCTATAATTAATCCAAAGGGTCCCATTTGTTGTAAAAATCTTTGTCCTTCAGGGGGCAAAAAATAATTCAATACATGGTGTCCATCTAAAGGTGGTAATGGAATACAATTAAAAAGAAGTAAGACAAGATTTATCATTACTATAGAAATAGATACTAAACAGGCAGGAGATGTAAACATCTCTTCAGGAGTTGTAATACCGTTTATAATCACAGTTAATCTCAAAACAAACGTAAAAACCAAAGCCAACAAAAGATTCGCAGTAGGACCAGCCATTGCTACAAAAACCTGATGCACTCTTGGATTACGCAAATTACGAACATTAACAGGAACTGGCTTTGCCCAACCAAATAGAAATGGAAACTGGGTTATCATCATTAATAATGGCAAAATAAACGTCCCTAACGGGTCTGCATGTTTTATCGGATTTAAAGTCAGCCTTCCCAACATACGAGCAGTATGGTCGCCAAACCTATCCGCAGCCGCCGCATGTGCCGCTTCATGCGCCGAAAGGCAAAATAATAAACATATATACTGAACTAATATGTGTAATAATCTTTCAGCCACCTTGCTTCTCTCTTATGAATTTGAGTAAGTATACTTCATATAATAAGACATTTCAAAGTAGAATATTGTTTCTAAGAGTTGCACTTTATTTTTATGAACCAGTTATTATTAAAAATATATTTATATCTATTTTTCGGTATCACAAAAGATAACATATCAAATAAAAACCTCCTCTTCTTTCATAACGATTTTTTAAACTTACTATCTCAACCCAAACCATGTAAAATAAATACAGACTCCTTCCTACATAAGTTAGAGGAAAACTTAAATATAAAAATCACTATCGAAAACAAAATTTTAACAGAGCATTTATTCCTTGATAATCAAATTATTTATACCTGTTTATCACTATTCTTAAAACAAAATTCTATCAATAATAATGTCTCTTTTCTCTCATATCAAGAAAAGGAAGAAGTAGGTTTTCTTATTCCAACACTTACCGCTATTTATGGAGAAAATGCTTCAAATAAATATGTTCTCGTAAATTACTTTCTTCCTTTTCCAATTTCATTCTTGAATGACATTTGGACCTCCGCAACAAACGGAGGGAAAATTATCATAGAAGAAAATCACATCGTATTTAAACTTTCAGGTTTCAGAATTATACCTTCGTCATACAAAACCATAACGGATTTCTTAGAAATACAAGATAATATTGAACTATCAGAGGAAATAATTAAACGATTTATCTCAAAACACAATCAAAACAAGATACTTAATCTTCACACAGTTTTTACTAATCTTTGGGAAATACTTTCAACATTAACTCACAAATCTAATAACATCGAAATTAAAATTGACCCCAACATTCCTTTTCTTTGGGCTCCTGAATTAACCCTGATAAGCATTATCTCATGTCTCCTGTTCCCATTTATCATCTATAAAAACAGGGAGGTCGGATTGTTCTCTATAAACTATGAAAAAGTCTCGAGAGAATACAATATAGAGACTATCGTCAAAACTAAAAATCCTATCCATACTAATGATGAATTAAACCATATCATAAATAAGTTAGTTGAACAATTAAATGGAAACATAAGTATAAATATCGAATCTAAAAAAAATGAATATGTTTTTTCTATAAAAACGATTGTTCCAGACACCATTGGTATAATGTTAGACAAAGAGTTAGATGGCTGGGAACACCTCTCATCTGAAAGTATAGACCTATTACGAAGACTCTGTCTTCAATCACATATTCCTTATGAACATCCATTTGTTGTAGAAATAATCCGTCACGAAATAGAAACTTTTTTCTACAAAGTATTTTCAACTCCATTATTTCAAAACTTATCCCATGACATTATCGAAAAGCACAAAATAAATCCTGAAATAAAACCACTACTTGAACAAATAAAAAAGGGAAAAATTAAAAAAAATGCATTAGAACCTAAGGCGGTGGGGAATCTCTTAGAAATATTTTTAACCTGTTCGAATGGAGCGGTGCGAATTAAAAAATCATTGAAAATATCAGACATCACTTTCCAATATTTATATAACTTATCATCAGCCCTTAAACATTTTCCAAATTCGACAAATAATATTCTTAAGTCGCTTGCTATTGTTATTAAAAATGTTAACCTAACTTAAAAAATAAAAATTAGACAAGCCTTTACCCATATTTTAAGGTTCTTACATCTTAAATACCTAATTTCTTCACAACTTCATTTATTTCATAAGCAATTCTTTGGGAACATTCTAATTCATTATTTAATCTACACATATTCTTATATTCATTTGTGTCTATTAATAATAAATGTTGATTATCTTTAATGATGTGGATATTTATATTGACATTTGGGTTGGTTAAAAATATTCCAGATATCGTATTACCTAAATCCCCCATCGGAACTCTATCTATATGTGATATTTGAAAAGTTAATACTACCTTAGCACCTCCTAATTTTTCACTTTTACCTATTTCTATCTTCCCTCCTGATTGTTCCGCAGAATCCCTTGCCAAACTCAATCCCAATCCCACTATCTTTGATGATTTTGTTGTATAGAATGGGTCTAATATCTGTTCTGCCTCTATACTAAAACCTTTACCGTTATCTTCAACACACACCGAATACATATCCTCATTTTCATTAACATCGATAGTAATCCATATTTTATCTGCACCCGCATTAATAGAATTTTCTAACAAATCAAGTATATGTAGAGATATTTCTATCAATATTGGCATACCTCCATAATAGGTTTTCTTTTTATCGCTTCCTTTAGACCATTAAAGGTCAGACTGTCTATATAAAATCCAGTTTTTACAAATCCTATTTCCCCAACAGAATGCGAATCAGAAGATGTTATTAAAGGAATATGTTCTGGTACCTTATAAATCACATCTCTCACTTTAAACTCATTTTTATCTAAAACATTTTTAACAGATACAGGAGATATTTCTAAAACATCAAACAAATTTTCTGGTATAAAACCTAATTGACTTATTACAGAAAAAGAAGGCCTATCGATATGTCCCGCTATAACTAATGCATTGTATTTTTTAAGGGTAAGTACAGCCTCTTCAACCTCATAGTTAGTAGCGTAATAGAGTGCCTTCACCTCTTCATCTATCTTCTGCCCCATCATATCTATCACATTTTGAGACTCAAAAAACTCGGGCATATTATCTATATCTACTAACGAGTCCCGTATAACATTTCCAACTTCATCTGCAATACTCAAATCCTCAAATAACCCTAAGATATGCACTTCCTCCATTGTCGTTATCTCTATACCTGGAATAAATAGTATATCTGGATAATACTTCTTCCCATATTCATAAAAAGCATTTACATTCTTTGTGCTGTTATGATCACAAATTGCAAATATATGAATCCCCATCTTACTTAACTGTTTATATATTTTTTCAGGTATCATTTCACGGTCTGCACACGGAGATAATACAGAATGGATATGTAAATCTGCATAAATTAATGACAAAGGATTATCCTCTCAATCCTAATTGATATAATGTCCCAGCAACTTTAAACGCAGATTCAGAACTTGTAAACAACAATATCTTTTCTTGTTCCGCTTTCTCGATTACACTTTTCTCTGGCATACGATTCTGAATAAAAATAACTGCCGTTAACTCCGCATGAACCGCAACCGCAATTACGTTAATATGTGTTTGCAATGTAACCAGAACTGCACCTTTTGGAGCATTCGCTAAAACATCACTTAGCAAATCAGACACATAGGCATAATCAACTTCCCTTTCCATCACATCCTCTAAACCCACTGTCAGTAAACTTAATTCTAACTGTCTTGAAATATCTTTTATTTTTATACCCATAGTCTAATCATCCTTTCTTTTTATTACTATTCTTTTATTATATAAGGACAATGTTTTACATCAATATTATTCAGAACAATATCTTCGGCAAAATCCAAACATGTCGGGGCACCACAAATACCACAATCCCTTCCTGGAAGTATTCTATTCTTTTGTTCTATGTCTGTTAACTTTCTCATCGCTTTTTGTATATTTTCATCTAAACGAATCCCTCTTCTCGGTTTCAAACCTGTAACTCTAAATTGAACCTTCAATTCTCCTATACTCTCGCTACTTTGTTTTATTTCTTGCCACTTATTTTCAAAATACAGTCTTGTGGTCTCTGGTTCTTTTCCCCAAAAAGGTGCTCCATAACATCCCCCTCGACATGTATACAGTTCTACAATTTTAGGCATAAAAGGTAATTGCTTCTTTTCTAAACTCATTAAAAACATCCTTACAGATTCCAAACCTGTAATAACAACACTATCACTTTTACTTACATTATAATTTGACAATTCATACGATTCTTCATTAGGTAAAGCCCCAACTTCTAATTTACGAAAATAATTAAGTGCTTCAAATGGGTCAAGGATATTGACTTTTTTATTTAGATTCTCCTCTACTTTTAAGGCACATATCTGTGAAGGACAAGATGGTACCACCGTTATTTCTATATCATTTGTGAAGTTATCAATCGCTGATTGAATAGGCGTTAAGTATGGAGCAATATGTTTTACCAAGGAAGGATATTCCGTTTGTATCCAATAAACAACCGCAGGACATAGCGGTAAAATCACAGGTAATGCCACATTATTCTGTTCTGACAATACATATTCATGAACTTTATTTTTCAGCACTTCTTCCCAAAGCATCAATGGATATAAGTTAATTCCCTTTTCTTCCCTTAATAATCGTAAATAATCAGAAGTAATTTTATATTTCCCTAATGATGCAAACATCGGTAATGGAACTATAAAAACCTTCTTATTTCCTTCTTTAATACCCCTATTATCAATTTCCAATTTAAATACACCCGTCGGACATACGTGTATACATTGATTACAATTAATACAACGATTTGAAATAATATGGACTTTATCTTCCCATACTCGGATAGCACGTGTAGGACATACTTTTATACATTGCATACACTTTTTGCATTTCTCTGATTCTACACCCACAAAAGAATGTATATACTCATGTTCTATCGTCATTTTTAAATAGATAGAGATATTTAATACTGTCCCGTTACTACTACTATGGATTACAAATAAATCAGAATTCTTTTGAATATTAGGTAGCCCCATTCCTGCTCCAAAACCCATCTCTCTTGCTTCTTCTGGTGCAGTAGAATAACCCTCTTTTATTGCAAGTTCTATCCTCGGAATCCCAGGACCAGTATCCTTAACAATAATATCTATCCTGTTATCCTCCAGAAAGAACTGAATTTCTCCCCCATATGAATGGATAATTAAATTCATCTCTGCTTCATAAACAGCAATCATAACCCTTCTAATGATTTCTGAGGCTATCCCCAACTTGCTTAATACTTCTTTTATCTTGGACGACACCTGTCCCCCATTTATGTAATCACCTCTTTTTACCGAATACGAACCTGAAATCATTTCGGAGTGTTGTCCTTCTCAAATATTTTATATATAACACCACAGGTCTCGTACATTTCTAATGAAGAAACAAGGAGATAGGCTTTTATCTCTTGTGCACTTTCTACCAGTTCTAATACAGGTTCCGAATTTGTAATAAGACATATCGCAGGAACATCAAATATCTTGTATAATTGAACCAAAGAAATATGATTTAGATGGGTAATTAATAATGTTTTTTCATCAGCAAAATGAATTAAGTCGCTAATTCGGTCTCCTGCAAATACCTTACTTACATCCCTTTCTTCCCCTCTAACAATAATCTCTACATCTATTGATTTTATAATATCTTGTATATTCACTAATAGACACTCCAAAGTATATATCTATTCTATCAAAGATTTACTTTAGAGTGTATTTCTTATTTGAAAACTAATATTCTGAATCATCTCCATTTTTATCTTCTTTATCTTCACCATTAATTTTCATTAATCGAACATATTCACCTAAAGTAATCCCTTTACCTCTTATCTTTTCTATATATGTTGATACTGCATCGAAATAAGTAAAATCACATTTTTTAAGTCCTTCCTTTATTTCATCTATATTATTCCCTTCGTTTCTCTCCAATGAGCGTAATAACCGATTCTGAAACTCCATCTTTGCAAGAACTACTTTATAGTTTTTATCCGCTACCAAATCCGTTTTAACTGCAACCTTATCTGGTGGAAAAGACCTTTCATATTCCGCATTTATTCCAGCCCACTCAGTTCTACTCCAGCCATATTTAAGTAAATCAATCAAATATTGTTCTATCTGTCTCCCTGTTAGGTTTATTTCTACTAATTCTTTAGCACGACTTCCTGCTGTTAAATATACAGAATTGTAATCCAATTTTATAGGTGGCAATGTACTTCGGATAAGCAATCTCGGATGACAAAATGCAACATCAGCACCTGCTTTTTCCCTTAGTGCGTTTGCCGCAAGTACCCCAATTTGACTTGTATTAATAGACGTATCATTATCTATCAAAAATTGAGAGGCAATTGGACATATTTTCTTTTCTTCTGCAAATACCCAATTTAAAATATCTTCATCGGGTTTTATCGACTCATGTTTTAACTCGACCACCTGATTTTCATAGCCACTCACTTTTTGTGTTTCTGTGTCTACTATTAACTTCAATAGCCCTGTATACATAGCATACGAACCTGCTTGCACAATAATTGCATTTGTATCTTTACATACTCTCGCATCTTTTAATAATTCATGTGTATGACCAGAAATAAACACAGAAATCTCGGGTATCTCCTTTGACACTCCTGCACACACATTACTACCTAAATGACACAAAGCTACTACAAAACGACAACCTTGTTGTTTCAACTCATCAATCGCTTTTTTAATTTCAGGGACAGCATCCTTTGCTACTTTTCTTTCGTCTCCTCCTAATTTTACAACACCTATAAATCCTATGGATAAATTACCTACTTTTTTTATAACCCATGGCTGATAACAATGTTCTAAACCTTCTTTATAATTAGTCCCTACAAATTCTACGGACGGTGCCATCTTTCTTAACTCGCAAAGCCGTTCAATCCCTTTATCATAATCATGATTGCCAATAACCATTACATCATATTTCATTTTTTCAATTGCTTTATACATCATTTCACCATCAGTCAAATCAGCAACCATATCACCCTTATCTGTCAAATCACCAGCATCAACCAATAACACATTCGAATTTTCTGCCCTTACCTTATTTACGAATCCTGCAATATAGGGAATCCCGCCAACACCCATGTAACCAGGTCGTATGTGGTCATGAATATCATTCGTATAAACAATATTAATTTCAACATTCTCAGCAAATAAACCAACTGAAATAACAACAAATAAAATGATGTTCAACAAATAATTTAAGTAATAATTTTTCCTGTTTTTTGTCAACATAATCTACTCCTCTAATTGTTTTACAAATAACGATGCATATTTGACTATAATTATCACTTTCAGGTTTAATCATTTTAATAAAATATGCAAATAAATGGTGTTCGAATTATTTAAAAGGAAAAATGATGCAATATTTCATAAACAAACTGACTCTCACAATTATCCTAACTTCTTTTCTCGCGTCATGTTCCAATTCTATCGTTCAAGAAAATAAACTCAAAGGAGAGTTTAGAATATTAGAGGTTCAGCCCATCTCCGACCAAATAAACAACATTATTAAAAACGGTTCATTTACAGAATGGCTGTCAGGAACTCGTGTCCCTTCTGGCTTTCTACCCCCTTTTTCTCAATACTCTTATGTGAATAAAAAACCCAAAAAAGGAACGGGCTACGAAGTTGTTCAAAAATGGGTAAAAGCAGATGCGGGTACCGATGTAAGTAATATGTTTCGTATTTCTTTGTCCGATTTACAACCAAACAATTACATCTTCTCTGTAAATGCCACATTAATTAAAGGACCAAAAGTAATCATAGGTTTGTGGAAAGTAAGTGACCCTGGAAAAGCAGAGCCATTCATAGACCCTCTTATAGAAATTTCAGGTGAACTTAACAAACCCGTTCATATTGAAAAAGAGATTAAAATAGAACAGGCAGACACATATATCCTTTGCACCTATGCCCCTGAAGGAACACCTCAAATTGCTTGGTCCGATTGGATACTAACTATCGCAAGCACAGATAATAAGTGATTTTATTATTCGCCCGAGACCTCGATTCTCTTACCCACAGATACCGATTTCTTTGGCAACACAACCTTTAACAAACCCATTTGCAACTCCGCATTGACTTTATCTTCTTCTATCTCGTCTGTAAATTCAATAGCCTTTTCGAAACTTCCGTATAAACATTCACAAAATACTATTTTCTCTTCATCCTCGTCGATTTTCTTTGCCTTATTACCACGAACATTTAACTTGTTTTTGTCAATAGTCAATACAATGTCTTCCTTCTTTACTCCAGGCAATTCTACAAATACATGATAATTCTCATTTGTCTCATAGACATCAGCAAGGGGTTCCCATGGTTCTCCTTCGTTCAACCCCATATTCAGCCGACGCCAAACCTCCATCATCAGTTTGCGTGGCAAAACCCTCAATGTATCAAACGGTGATATAAACATGGCACATTCTCCATTTTAAGTTTTACTCATACTACTATTATTATATACCATCAAAAATAAAAAACATTTCATTTTTTGTCTATGATGAATATAAAAATCCGTTTTGGACTTTGTTGTATATTTAGAGAACAAAATATTAAATTTCGTACTGTAACTGCGAAGTTCATCCTTACTCTGCCTCGGAAAGAACAATTAAAAACTCTCTCTACAATATGCCTGCACAATTGTCACAGTTTATTAGAGGCTGTCAAATATTGTAATAATAATAGCATTAAAGCATTCCGTATTTTATCCCCGTTATTCCCTCGTTATACTCATCCTAAAATAGGTAATTATTTAGAACAACTACCCGATTCCGATAAAATCATCAAAATCCTATCAGCCGTTAAAGAATTTTCTCGAACAAATGATATCCGTCTCAGTTTTCATCCTGACCAATTTATAGTTATCAATTCACCCAATGAAATAATCCGAAACAAATCTATTGAGGAATTAGAATATCAAGGTATTTTGGCAGAACGTGTGGGTGCCGATGTAATTAATATCCATGCTGGTGGAAAATATGGTAATAAAAAAGAAAGTTTAGAACGATTTATAAAATCCACAGAATTGCTTTCCGACAAGACAAGAAAACGATTATGTATAGAAAATGATGATGTCAATTATACTGTCGAGGACTTACAACCCATTTCAAAAATAACACACCTTCCAATCGTATACGATGTTCATCATCACCGTTGTAATCCTGATAAACTTTCTGTAAAAGAAGCCACTGCAATATGCCTTAAAACATGGAAACGAATAAAAAAAGAGCCTTATTTTCATATCTCATCACCAAAAAATGGATGGAATAATGGAGACCCCAAACCTCATAGCGATTTTATCAACCTCTCTGATTTTCCTGAAGAATGGTTAAATATCGGACCCTTCACACTCGATATTGAGGCAAAAGCCAAAGAATTAGCCGTTCAAAAACTGGCCTCTGATATTTCTTTATACCTGAAAAACAAACTAACCTAATATCTTCCTTGCTGAATAAAACAGTCCAGGGATATCAATATGATAAGGACATTGTTCTTTTGCCATTATAAGCTGTTCCATTGATAATTTCTCAATATATTTCTCAATATCACGGTAGCAATATCGAGCCCAACGTTCATCACCATACCCCTTCGCATATAACAGACATCTCCACACATCTTGAACATATAAAGGTGTGTCCATTCCATTTTCACAATGATGGTTACAACCTGCACAATAAAGATGTTGCGTCTTCTCCGCAATATATCTCAGTTCTTGTTTCTCTAACTCTGTTAACTTCATCGGAGTTATCGCCGCATAAGCATTCTCATGAACATGTTGAATATTGCCCATTTGAGAGGCAATTCCAGCAATCCGTTCATCTTCCCATACCGCTTTTAATTTTGCTTGTATTGTTGTAAAATTCTTTGATGTCCAAGGTAGTAATTCTTCCCCATCATCTGGAATGCTACCTAATGTCTTTATTGCTACCAACCCTATCCCTGCTTCTTTACATGCATCTATCGCCCTATTTAAGTTATCCTTTCCCATCTCTCGAAAACTATACTTAAACATAATCACATCGATTCCACCTCCTAATTTACTTGCTTTCATCATTAACTCATGAGCATTACCATGATGCGCACTAAAACCAAAATAACGAATTTTACCCTCTTTCTTTAATTTATCTCCCATTTCGATAAACTCTTTGTCTAAAAATCGCTCATGTTTTACAATATGCATATAAAAAATATCTAAATAATCTGTCTCCAATTCCTGTAGCGACAAATTTATATTCTCAACAAACTTTTCAGGAGTAGCTTTATCTTCTGTTTGATGAACTTTTGAAGCAATTATTAACTTTTTCCTATCACCAATTTGTTTAATAAAAGGAGCTATTGTTTTATGGGACTGCCCTTCCGCATACATTTGAGCAGTATCTAAATGATTTACCCCTAACTCATAAGCACGGTGCAACCTACGGTCATATACTGGGTCTATATTTTGGCAACAACCCATAATAAGAATAGGAGTTTCAATGTCAGTCTTACCTAATTTTCGTGTTGGAACCTTTGTGCCAGGAGCAATCTCCCACTTCCTATTCTTACTTTCCCCTTCGTCTGCTGATACACGATACTGGCTCGCTAAATTTAACGCTGTTAATGTCTTTATCGTCTTATTTAAAAAATTCCTTCTATCCATCATTAATCATCCTTTTTAATTTTACTCATTAATCCTTTAAAATATAACCATATTTTAACATTATCTAAAAGGAATATAAAATGGCATACATTGATTGGAGCGACTCATTCAAAATCGACATAGTGCAAATAGATGCACAACATCAAAACTTAGTCAAAATATTAAATCAGTTATACGAATCCATACATTCTGGAAAAGATAAAGATATAATTCCAAAAACTCTTATGGAAATGATAAATTACAGCATCATCCATTTCAGAACAGAAGAAAAATTAATGATACAACATAAATATCCAGATTATGACAAACACAAAGAAAAACATGAATATTTTATTGAAGAAATAAAGAAATTTACATTTGAAATTCAAAAAGGAAATTTAGAAATCGCCAATACAATCGCTTCCTTCCTAAAAGATTGGCTTACTACACATATTCAAGAAACTGACAGTGCTTATGGTCCTTTCTTAAAAGGTAAAGGTGTAAAATAATATATTACCTTTAATATCAATAATTCTGTTTTTATTTAATAAACATAAACCAGTAAATTTTTTCCCTAATAAAAATGGTATAATTCTTTTCAAACGAACCATTAAAAATTAAATACACATTGCCATTATGATTGAACATAAATATATCGCATTTTTACTTTTCTGCCTAACATATCTACTTTTTTTTGTTTTACCTTCACGTAGAAGTATAACCGCCATTATTGTATCTTTAATTATTCTGCTCATAGGACTAATGACTCCTATAGAAATGTTTGAAGCCGTTAATTGGAATGTTATGGGCATTTTTATAGGTATGCTTTTTCTGGCAGACATCTTTATTGACAGTCGTTGTCCTGCCTTCTTAGCCACGTATCTCATTCACAAAAAAATGAGCACTCCTACTGCCCTCCTTATTATCTGCATTTTAACCTCTTTCATCTCTGCATTCGTAGAAAATGTGGCTACCGTTCTTATTATCGCTCCTATCTGTTTCGAATTAGCAAAACGACTAAAAATTGACCCACGTGAATTGATAATTGGTGTTGCCATTTCAAGTAATTTACAAGGAACTGCAACGTTAATTGGTGACTCACCCAGTATGTTATTAGCGGGGTATGCACATCTTGACTTCTTGGACTTCTTTTTTTACCATGGCAAACCTGGAATATTCTTTGCAATACAAATAGGTGCTATTACTTCATTAACATTTCTTTATTGGGTATTTAAAAAATATAAAAGTGAACAGGAAGTTAGTATCGAACCTATAAAATCGTGGGTACCTACGTTCTTCCTTTTATTATTGATTTTCCTGCTTGCCCTCGCATCCTTTTTTGAAGAGACTTTTTTCACATCCGCAGGATTTATCTGCATGGTAATAGCCATTATCGGAATAATCTGGGCTAAATGGACTAATCAAATATCATTAACACAAACCTTAAAAAATTTGGATTGGGACACCACCTTTTTTCTTATTGGTGTATTTATAATGGTTGGCACCTTAAATAAATTTGGTTGGACAAACGACATTGCGGAATGGATATACATATCTTTGGGAAGCAATAAAATCACAATGTATTTTACTCTTATTATTATATCCATTGTTTTATCCGGATTTATTGACAATGTCCCTTATCTTGCCGCAATGCTACCTATTACAACAATCCTTGCAGAAAAAGGAGGTTTCAATCCTACCTTACTTTATTTCGGCTTGCTTATCGGTGCCAGTCTCGGTGGAAATATAACCCCTATTGGAGCATCAGCAAATATTGTGGGAACAGGATTGCTTAAAAAGGAAGGCTACCCTGTATCTTTTATGCAATGGATAAAAATTTCTATTCCATTTACCCTTATTGCGGTTATCCCCGTATCTATATTTGTTTTATTTATATGGTTATAGGTAAGATTAAATTGAGCATTAATAAATTTCTATCAAGGAGTCTTGCTATGCCATTATTCTGTTTGCTTATCTCTTCATGCGTAGTCCTACATAACCCTCCTCTTATATCAACCGAAGATTTTATCTCAGCAGTTCAAAACGGGGGAGGAACTGTAAACTATATCTTTGAAGATGAACGACCCTTCAAAGAATGCCATGCCTCCACAATAGTCGAAACAGCGGAAGGGAATATCCTATCCGCATGGTTTGGAGGAACAAAAGAAAAAAATCCAGATGTGGCTATCTGGCTATCCCGATGGGATGGAAACAAATGGACTGCACCCAAAAAAATAGCCAAGGTTCGCGAAGAAGCACACTGGAATCCCGTCCTGTTTAAAGACCAGGATAATATAATTTACCTATTCTTTAAAGTTGGGAAAGATGTCCCAGGTTGGTCAACTTATTGGATGAAATCAAGTGATAATGGCAAAACATGGTCTGAACCTGTAGAACTGGTAGCAGGCGATATTGGCGGTAGAGGACCCGTTAAAAATAAACCCATTATCCTGCATGACGGAACATGGCTCGCTCCTGCTTCAACTGAAATCAAGGTGTGGCGTTGCTTTGCAGACAGAACCAATGATAAAGGTATGACATGGATACGAAGCAATGATTGGGATAT